>NZ_CAMQXC010000040.1 GCF_947038635.1 uncultured Cetobacterium sp.
ATAATATTTTTACTCTTCCTTTATTTCTTTTTATAAATTAAAATACATATCCAATATGAACTTGGAACAGTGCTTCATTGTTTAAAACATTGTTTGAAATTGAGAAGTCCATTGGTCCTAAGAATGTATCCCAACCAATTCCTATTCCATACCCTTGTTTTTCCATATCCCAAATACCTTTTTCACTTCCAAATCCTGAAAAATAATTATATGTTCCTGCATTATAATTTAGACTTAGATAAAGGTTTTGTGCCACCGTGTATTGTAGTCCTAAACTTCCTATAAAGAAGTTATCTGTATAAACAGAAGATATTGGTAATCCTACAAATGAGTAGTTTCTACGCATAGGATTACTTCTTAATCCTCCTAAATTAAATAACTCAGATAGTGGTGTATTTTCAGCATTATACATCTGCCCTCCACTTAATCCAGCATTTAATGACCAATTACTACTTAATGGGAAATATTTCGTTACCATTACTGAATACCCTTCAAAAGAGTTACCCTCTTTTGCATTTGTTTCAGAGAATACTTGTAATAATCCTTGACCACCTTTTGTTGCATACTCAGCTTGATTCATTGTATCGTAGTAGAAACTAAAGGTATTTGTGAAATATGAACCATCTTTTTTAAAGTAAGAGAAGTTTTTAATCTTCTCTCCAGAAGAGTAGTTCGTTTCCATGTTCTTATAACTTAACGTGTATCCCGCAATTATATCATTAAAAATAGTTGTTCCTATTGATAGATTTGTTTCAAAAGTATTATTTTCATAAGTTGAAACATTATCTCCACCTTTATATAAGAATATAGGGTTTAATCCATAACCTACTTCTGCTGAAACCAGTAATTTATGATCCCAAACATTATACTGAGTCATATCTGTTAATGATATCTTTGGATATTTTGAAAACTCAGCTTTTAACGTGTAGTTCTTTTGAGAAAGATTAAACTTATTAAATACAGGTATCTCAGCTACAGCTTCTAATCCAGCTCCATAGTTTGAAACATAGAATAACCCCGCCTTTAATTTTGTTTCTAATTTCTCTCTCACTGTGAAGTTAACTGTATCTCCATCTACAGTATAGAAAACTCTATCTACAAAGTTTTTAGCAAATATCTTCTCTGTCCATAGATTTAGCTCACTTACAGTTAAATCGCCTTTTTCTGGTCTTAACTTTTCCACTTCTTTTGTAGTTAACAGATCATTTCCACTTAATTTAACATTTTTTATATCAAATTTTCTATTTCTCATCTGCTCTTTCTTTAAATTTATCTCATTATACCTCTCTTTATCTGTTAATTTAGATAGTGCATAGTCAACTTTTTCAGATGCAATCTGTCCCTCTTCAACTAACTTTGGTAAATTATCAAAATCTAAAGTACTATGTTTTTTTACATCTGGTGTTATTAAAATATCTGGATAGTGAGTTTGAATCTCTGTATTTCTATCTCCAGTGTATGTTGATAACTTATCTAATATTTGAATTATATTTGAATTATCTGTAATTACAATAGGTTCTGCTGCTATATCTACTCCAATAACTATATCTGCTCCCATATTTATAGCTTGTAAAACTGGGAAGTTATCTGCTACTCCTCCATCTACATAATAGTTATCTCCCTCTCTTATTGGATCTAAGAAAGTTGGAATAGCCATACTTTTTAAAGTAGCTAAAGCCAAATCACCACTATTTATCTCAACTGATTCTCCTGTTTGAAGATTTGTTGTCATTGCTCTAAAAGGTATTGGAAAATCTTTAAAATTATTTATATTTTCTGCTCTTGCAAATATTTTCTTTAATTCTAAATAGATATATTCACCATTTAATACCCCCATTGGTAAAGAAAGATTATAATCTTTTGTTAAAGATATATTTAAAGGGTATTTATTCGATTGAGTTTTTTGCACTATTCCTTCTAAATCTCTATTTGAAGTATTTCTAAAAAGTTCATAAAATTGCAAATCTGTAACTGTTTTTTCAATCTCATCAGGTGTATATCCTACTGCATACATAGCTGCTATTATACTTCCAGCACTTGTTCCAACTATGTAATCTATTGGTATTTGATATTTTTCTAATGTTTTTAAAACTCCTATATGAGCAGCACCTTTAGCACCTCCGCCACTCAATACTAGTCCAACTTTAGGTCTAGATACATTTTGATTTTTGATAAAAGTCTGCTTTAATGTTTCTAAATTTTTTCTCTTTAACTCTAACTCTTGTATCTGCTTATCAATCTCTTTTATTTTTTCAGCAGCAGAGTTAACTCTGTTTGGAGACTCTTCAGCTCCTAAAACAGACAAACAAAGCACAAAAAATAAGATTATTTTTTTTAGCTTTCCCATTTAATCCTCCCATTTTTATTTAATCCTTTGATGATAATATTCCTGAACCAATTACAAGCCCTAATATTACATTTGTAAGAACAATTCCAGTTATTATCTCTACAACAACTAAAAACTGTGCCAACATAGTTAATGGATATACATCTCCATATCCTACTGTTGTTATTGTTATAAAACTAAAATATATATGTTTAAAATAAAACTCAATTTGTGGTAAATCTTGAGTTATACCATTGAAAACTGGTGTTGAACTAAATAAACTAAGTACAGTATATAGTAGTCCAAAACTTATGGCAATAGTTATATAAGTTGTTATTACAACAACTACATCTTTTGGAACAACTTTTCTTCTACGCCTAAAAAAATCTGCAAAAACATATTTTAATATTATTATATGACAAGCTATTAAAAGGAGTATATTTATAAAAGATAAGAAATAAAAGAAGTATTTTAAACTACTTTCATTTTCATTTATATTCAAAGAAAAGTTTATAATAGGCACTAATATTAAGTAATAAAATACTAACGCTGTCGCCTTTAATGGTCCATCTTTAAATATAAAATTCTTTTGTTTTAAAAAAACTAAGGGTAATATACTAAAAAATATTTTTACTGAACTTAATCCAATTTCTAAAAAATCTATTCTGATTTTATCTTTATCTACTAATACATGAGCCACAACTGATATTAAAACTGCTACTATCATTGATAAAATTGTATTTTTAAGAAAGTCATAAATCTGTTCTTTTTTGTATAATCTCATGTAACCTCCAAAATTTTTTTGTTTATAGAAATATACTTTCTAAATACTATTTTCCCTTTTAAAATTTCTTTAAAAGAATTTTATATCACCTCTTACTTTCAAAGTCAATCTTTTATCTAATTTATAATTTCGAAATATAATACGTAATTTTGTGTAATATTTTTCTATATAAAAAAAAGTGCCTAACTTTAGCTAGACACTATCTATTTTTTATTCTTTTCTCACAATCCACTCCACCAAGAAATTTACATAACTCTACAGTTTTTGGATTTTCAAATACTATTCCAGGAGGTCCCATCTCAACAATTTTTCCTCCACTTACGAAAATTACACAATCAGCTACCCCTTTAGCAAACTCCATTTCATGAGTTACTAAAACCATATCTTTTTTGTCTTTACGTAGCTCTTTTATGGCCTCTAGAATCTCTTTTGTTAAGGCCGGATCTAGAGCTGATGTTGGTTCATCTAAAAGTAAAAACTTTGGCTTTAGCGCCATTGCTCTCACTATTGCCACTCTTTGCTGTTGACCTCCTGACAATTGATGAGGATACTTTCCCTCATGCTCAAAAAGTCCAAATCTCTTAAGAAGTATTTCAGCTCTTTCCTTTGCGTCTTTAACAGGAATTTTATGAACTTTTTCTAAAGGTAAAGTTATATTCTCTAAGGCTGTCAAATGTGGAAAAAGATTAAAAGCTTGGAATACTACTCCAATACTTTTTCTATATTCATGAAGCTCCTCTTCCTCTTTGGGAATTCTCTCTCCATTCACTTCAATCTCACCACTATCTGAAACTTCTAGTCCAGCTAAAATTCTTAATAAAGTTGACTTTCCACCACCAGATGGTCCTATTATAACAATAGAGTGAATATTTTTTATATCTAAATTTAAACCATTTAATACGACCTGTTCTCCAAAACTTTTATGTAAATTATCAATTTTAATTTCCATAGCTATACCTCCTCTCTAAATATTTAGAAAGGTGAGAAATAGGATACGTTAGTATCAAATATCCAACTGCTAATATACAATAGTTTTCTATTGGAGAAAATGTTAAAGAATCTACCTCTTGAACATTTTTAGTAAACTCATTTACAGCTATTATTGATAGTAATGATGAATCTTTAATCAAACTTGCAAACTGACCTGCTAGAGGTGGCATCACTCTTTTTATAACTTGTGGTAAAATTATATATCTATACGTTTGGACCTTTGTAAAAGCCAAAGATCTTGCAGTTTCAATTTGAGTTTTATTTATACTTTCAATTCCTGCACGAATAATCTCTGAAACATAGGCTCCTGAGAATACTCCCATTATTAAAACTCCCATTATATAACGATTTTCAATTCCAAAAGCAGTTCCTATCACATAATAAAATAGATAAATTTGTACAATTAATGGTGTTCCACGAATAACCTCAGTAAATCCCTTAGCAAAATAATATGTTGGTAAAAAACTTCCTCTTTGCCCTAAAACTAAAAGTCCTCCTATTATAAAGCTTGCTATCAAAGAGAATATTGATATTACTAAGGTCATAGTAAATCCAATCATAAATTTATATTTATACTTTTCAATTATTCCTTCCCAATTATATGGGTAGTCTAATCTGCTAAAAGCAAAATGAAAAACTCCTAAAACTATTACAGTTACTAAAACTATATTTATCCACTTTACCGTTGTAGTCTCACTTTCAGTTTTTGGTCTAAAAAATAGAGTTTTTAGTATACTCATATCATCTCCTAATCAAAGAAGAAAGGTACATTTTTCTCTGTAAAGAAAGCTCTCTCCTCGCCTAAATATTTGTCAGCTAATTTATTAAATCCACCATTAGCCTTATATTCAACTATAAACTCATCAATTTGAGCTCCTAAATCCTCTTCACCTTTTCTATATGCTACTGCCCAAGGTTGTGATTCTGTTTCAAACTGAGCTAATAGCGGTGTTGTAGTTTCTGAATTTCTTGTCCAGTTTCTATAAATTGTTAGTGGATCATATATAAAAGCATCCACTTTACCTTGAGAAACCTCCAATATTGAAGCACTCTCTTTATCAAAAACTAATATTTCAGCATTTGGAAAATATTTTTGAGCTACAGTATGTCCACTTGTACCTTTTTTTACTGCAACCTTTTTTCCCTTTTGATTTAAATCATTGGCATTTGTAATACCAGATTTATTGTTAACTAACATTGCTAAATAACTTTTTGCATATGGTGTTGAAAAACTAACCGATTGTTTTCTTTCATCTGTCACAGACATAGATGATATTATTATATCTATCTTTTTTGTTTTTAATGCTGGAATTAATCCACCGTAAGCCATATCCTCTATAATAATATCTCTTCCTAAATACTCTCCAAGTGCGTAAGCCATATCTACACTTATACCTGTTGGTTTTCCATTTTCATCAGACATTTCAAAAGGAGGGTACGCTAACTCCATTCCAACAATCAAAGGTTTTTCATTTGCAAAAACTAAACTTCCTAAAATCAATGTTAAAAAAAGTATTATTTTTTTCATAAATATCCTCCGTCTTTAAAAAAATATTTTTATAGCTCTATTCTATTTCCGAATAAATCCAAGTTTTCCTCTAAAATTTTTAATTTAGTTCTACTCACAGATAACCAGTTATCTCCAACAAATGTTACTCTTTCATTTTTATAGTCAATCTCTTTTAATAAATTTTTATTTATAAGTGTTCCTCTATCTAGTTTTATAAAACACTCTAGTATTCTTAACTTATCTTCAACCTCTGAAAATCCTCTTTTTACACAATATATTTTTCCATTTTTAGTAGTAATCTCGGTTTTTCTTGTAATTCTACAATAATCTAAATATATAATATCATCTATTTTTACAATTGCTCTATAAAAAGTATCATTTATTACAATCTCTTTTATATTTTTCAAAATTTTTTTGTTGCTGAATAACTCTCTTAATGATCTTTCAATTTCAAAATAATCATCTCTATATATGCAGTCATATATCTCTTTTCTTTTAAAATAACCTTTGATTCTTCTAAAATCATCATCTCTAGAACATAATAACATAACAGGAATATTTTTTCTACTAAAAAAGTGTATTTTATTATCATTAATTTCATATTTTAAATCTATTATAACCACATCTATACTTTCTAAATCATAAGATATCACACTATCAATCGAATAAAACTCCGCCTCTAAAAGTTCTCTTAATATCTCTTGTAAATTTAAATCTATATTGACACCTATTTTTTTCAATTAAGTTCCTCCTGCAGCTTTTCAATCCTGTATCTACTTGCAACTAACGATATTTTTTCAGATATCTCTTCTAAATATCTTTTTTCTTCATAAACCAATTTAATATTTTTATTTTCTATTAAAATCAATGCTAAAAATGGATTTTTACTATATTTTAATCTCACTGCATAATCATACTTTTTATTTAAAATGTCACCTTTTTCCAACAAAATTTCTGATTCATCATAATTTCTATCTACTAAAAACTTTTTATAGTCCTCTCTTTTAATAAGTATTTTCGTTTCTACATCAATTAACTCTAAATTCTTTTTTAACTCCTTTGAAAGTTGCTCTTTAAACTCTTTATAATTTTTAGTTAGATACATTCTATTTACAAGGTTTTCTATATAATATTTATCAACTCTTAAAGTTCCTTTTATAAAATGAGTACACATATTTAATGTTAAAAATGAAAATATAATTCCTAGAGATAACCATACATTTTCTGTTATTATGAAAAATAGATATATATGTAAAAACATTTGAAATATTTTTAATGTTAAGATATCTATCTTTCCAATTGTATTTATATTTGTTAAAAATATATACCAAAAAATAAATACAAACTCAAACATATTTAAATAATAAAAATATTTACTATTATTTATAAAAAGTTCTACAATTAAAGATAGAACTATAAAACTTCCAATCATAATTAAATTTTTTTTTTCAATCTCTTTTATAATTTGCTTCTTTTTTATTTTCAAAGAACTTAAAAAAAACATTATTAATATAATAATTAAAGCATCTATCCATATATAGAAAAATATTACTATTTTTAAGAAATAAAGATAATTTACTACTAAATAATTTAAAATTTTAATATTTAAAATACTGCTCACAACAATAACTTCACCTAAATAATACATTAAAAATAAAATCCAAAGGCCTATATTTAAAACAAAATCATCTTTTAATTCATCCTTTATACTTTTCACATAAAGAAGTAAATATAATCCTAAAATACTACTAACTAAAGCATTTAATCTTATTAGAAAAATATTAGAAAAAACAGTTGTATTAGTTAAAATAATTTTTAAACAAACAAAAAATATTGGAAAAAACAACTCTTTTTTTGATAAGATTTCTTTTTTAAAATTATAAAATAACATAAAATTATATATTAAAAATATTACAGTCAACGAATTTAGAAAAATATTATTTTGTCGTAAATTGCTCTTTGGTAAATAATTTAGAAATAATTCAATAGGCTCTTTCTCTTTTTTCAAATGATATTTTTCAGTCAAATTTTTTTTTTCTTGAACCTCTAAAATATAATTTTTTCCTTTAGTATTAAAACTAGCATAGCCATCTAAATAGCTGTCTAATTTAATTTTTTCTAAGTTTTTATCCTCATTTTTATATAAAAAAATCTCCTCTTGATTTTTATTAAAAAAATCTATGCTTTCTCTATTATTAGATATTTTTATATAATTATCACTATTTTTTGATAAATATGTTAAAAATGATAGAATTATTAGAAATATTAAAGTATATATTCCCATCCTTTTTTTTATATCCATTCCCCCTCCTCATAATTTTTAAAAATTTAATTATTTATAACTTGTTTTATTATATCATTTTATCCTTTATTAATTAATATCTTCAGTAAAATAAAAACCCCCCTTAGAAACTGAGGGGGGTTTTATCTATTTCTAGACGTCGGGGCACTTCAAACTTTAACACAACGTTAAATGTTTCAAGGGTAAGTTTCCTTACATCTTAAATTATACATGTTTTTAGATTTTTTTAAAGTCCTTTAGAACATTAAGAGCGTTTTCACGCACAATTATTCAATTTCTATGAACATTTATTTAGGATTTAAATCACCTCTCCACATCTTTTTAGAAGAGCTTCCCATCTTCTATCTACTTCATTTTGCATCTCTTCTATTAAATGCTCATTTCCAGGTTTAAATAGATGAGCAAATCTTCCTTGATCTTTTATAAACTCTGTAATAGGAAGTTTATTTTTAGGTTTATAAGATAGTTTCCACTCTCCATTTATAACTTCAAACAGTGGCCAATAGCAAGTTTCAACTGCTAACTTACACATCTCCATTAGTTTTTCTGTAGAGTATCTCCATCCTCTTGGACATGGAGCTAACACATTTAAAAACGCTGCTCCCTCTGTATAGATAGCTTTTTCTGATTTTTCATGTAGATCTTTCATATTTCCTAAAAATGTTGTTTGAGCAACATACGGAATATTATGATCAGCAATAATAGCTGTTAAATCCTTTCTACTTTGAACCTTTCCATTGCTATCCTTACCAATAGGTGAAGTTGTTGTATCAGCATATCTTGGTGTAGCTGATGATCTCTGTATTCCTGTATTCATATATGCTCCATTGTCATAGCATACATAAACCATATCGTGCCCTCTTTCCATTGCACCAGATAGTGATTGGAATCCTATATCATAAGTTCCTCCATCCCCTCCAAAAGCTATGAATTTATATGTATCATCTATTTTTCCACGTCTTTTTAAAGCGTTGTAAGCTCCCTCTACTCCACTTAAAGTCGCTCCTGCATTTTCAAATGCACTATGGATAAATGAGTCCTTCCAAGCTGTATATGGATACATAAACGTTGATACCTCTAAACACCCTGTGGCATTTGCAATTACTGCCTTGTCCTCTACCTTTAAAGCTCTTAAAACTCCTCTTACAGCAACTCCTGCTCCACATCCTGCACAAAGTCTATGTCCTCCAGTTAATCTCTCTGGTTTATTCATTTCCTCTTTAAAATTATATGCCATCTTACTCCCCCCTTACTCCTAAGTGTCTGTAAACTCTACCAACTTCAAAATCTGATGTATGTGCTAAAAGCAATTCTGGGTTGTAAGCTATTTCCACTTGATCCTCTATAAGTTGTTTTGCGTGTGCTTCATAAAGAAGTTCATTAAATACTCCTTTTATAGTATCTACAGTTACGTCTCTTCCACCCAATCCATATACGTAGTTAAACATCTCTGGTCTATCATGCGAATCATAAAGGGCTGATCTAACCTCAGCAAAAAGTGGTCCTCCTGCTCCAGAGAATCCCTCACATTTATCCATTACTCCTACAACTTTTATACCTGTTAAAGTATATTTTAGTTCATCAAATGGGAATGGTCTAAATACTCTAATCTTAATAAGTCCAACTTTTTTACCCTCTGCTCTTAACTCATCTACAGCTTCTTTTGCTGTTCCAGCAGTTGAATTTATAACAACTATAGCTACATCTGCATCTTGCATTTTATACTCTTCAAAGAATGAGTATTTTCTACCTGTTAATTTCTCATAATCTTTTGCAACTTCTTTTATAACTTGTCTTGCTTTCATCATAGCATTAGCTTGTTGAACTTTATGCTCCATATAGAAGTTAGCTGTATCATATGGCCCATGAGCTATTGGTCTAGCTGAGTTTAATAGGTAATCCTCTGGATTATACTCTCCTACAAAAGCTTTAACTTTATCATCTTCTAAAAGCTCTATATTTTCAACAGCATGAGATGTTATAAATCCATCTTGGCAAACCATTGCAGGTAACATAACTCTTGGATCTTCAGCTATTTTTACAGCTTGAATGTAGTTATCATATGCCTCTTGATTTGTCTCACTATATATTTGAATCCATCCAGTATCTCTAGCTCCCATTGAGTCACTATGATCTGCATTTATATTTATTGGTCCTGTTAAAGCTCTATTTATAAGTGCCATAGTTATAGGTAGTCTCATTGAAGAAGCTACATACAGCATCTCCCACATTAAAGCAAGTCCGCAAGATGAAGTAGCTGTCATAGTTCTAGCTCCTGCTGCTTGTGCTCCTATAGCTGCTGACATTGCACTGTGCTCTGATTCTACTGGAATAAACTCTGTATTTACATTTCCATCTGCTACATACTTAGAGAAGTATTGTGGTACTTCAGTTGATGGTGTAATTGGAAATGCTGGCATTACATCTGGATTTATCTGTCTCATGGCTGTGGCTACAGCTTCGTTTCCTGACATTCTCTCTCTTATACTCATTTTCCTCTCTCCTCCTAAGCCTTTGTAAACTCTATCGCTTTAAATGGGCATACTGCAAAACAAACTCCACACCCTTTGCAGTGGTCCTGATCAAAATCTAGTCTTTTTCCATCTTTAACTGGAATAGCTGAATCTGGGCATACTGGAATACAAAGTAAGCACTGCTTACAATTCTCTTCAATAAAATCAACTTTCATTGTTCTCCAATCTCCAGTTTTAAAGTTTTCAGCACTTCCTGCTTCATATACTACTCCACCTGGAGTTATCTCTTGCCAAGTTATAGTTTCATCAATTATTCTACCGTTTTTATTTTTCATTATCCTTCCACCTCATCCATTGAACGCTTTAATGCACACATATTCCCCTCTAAAACTTGAGGTTTAGTACTAAATTTGTGTTTAAATGACTCTTCCATATTTTTTATAAACTCAGCTTCTGGTATAAGTTCACTAACTTTTACAACTGCTCCAAGCATCGGTGTATTTGGGAAGTATTTTCCTAAACACTCTTCAGATATCTTTCTAGCATTACATGTATAAAGTCTTCCTGTATAACCTCTCAATTCAGCTCTTAACTCTTCAGGACTTCTCTCACTATTTACAATTATAGCTCCACCCTCTTTAAGACCTTTTTCCACTTCAATTGCTTTTATTAAAGTTTCATCTACTACAACTACAAAGTTTGGTTCATAAATATTTGAATGAACTCTAATTGGTTCATTTCCTATACGATTATAAGCTGTTATTGGTGCTCCCATTCTCTCTGGTCCATACTCAGGAAATCCTTGAACATACATCCCACTACTAAATGCTACATCTGCTAATAGAAGAGAAGCTGTCTTTGCACCTTGTCCACCTCTACCATGCCATCTGATTTCTACCATTTTACTCATGATCTACCATCCTTTTTTAAATTTTACTTAAATAACGATATATTGTTGATTCAGAAACATTTAAAGCTTCTGAGACCTCTAAAACTCCACCTCTTAAATCAAATATCCCCTTTTGGTGAAGTTTTTTTATAACATTAAGTTTCTCCTCCCCCTCTATCTCTTTCCAAGATACTCTACCTTTTAAAATCTCAAGTAAAGCCTTGTTTATCATCTCTTTTATAGAGTTTGGAAAATCCACTTCTGTTACTAACTCTTTTTCATCTTTTAAATTTAGACCAAAATTTGCCATACTCTCCATTTGATAAGCTATGTTTAAATAACTACTCACATCTACATTTACACATATCATTCCAATAATATTCTCATTCATATTTTTTATAAAAAATGTTGAGGATCTAAGAATTTTTCCTCCTACAACACCCTTTGAGTTTGTTATAAACTCTTTATCATCATAGAGTCTCTCTTTTAAAATCTTTAATCCAAATTCACTCATAGGAGAACCTATCTCTCTTCCACTCACATGGTTGTTGAATATCTCGATACTAGAACTACTTATATCTGTTAAATCATGAAGAACTACCTCTACATTTTCTCCATAACATTTAGACATAAATCTTGCTACTTTTCTGTACTCTTCTAAGATCTCTAAGTCTCCCTTCAATTTTATCCCCCTCCTTTTCCAATAAAGGTATATACCCCACACTTTTCAAAAAGTCAAAAAATTTTTCTTATAGTAAGAATTTTTTTCTCATTTTTCCTATTCAATAAAAAAAGAGAGTTTCCTCCCTTAATTTGCTAATAATCCGATTTTTAACATGAACAGTCCAACTCCATATATCATTGGAAAAGCCACTATACTTCTTAAGAAAAATATTTTCATTACATCAAAAAAATTAAACCCTATTTTTGAATTCATAAGAATAATTCCAGTTTCACTAAAGTATATTAGTTGTGAAAAAGTAAGTCCTCCTATTACAAATCTAGCTAACTCACTTGGACAATCTTTAATAAATACAGCTGGCAACCACATATCTGTGATTCCAATTATCATAGATGGTGCCATATACTTAGCTATCTCTCTTTCAAATCCTATAAATTCTAAAAAAGGTACCATTGGTGCTGTTATAACTTGGAAAACTGTTGTTTTTTCGGCTAGAACTAATCCTATTGTTCCTATTAACATTATAACAGGAGTAAAAGTTACATATATTGTTAAAACCTTTAAAAATGAATCCTTTAAAACCTTTGTGGCCTTTGTTCTTCCAGCTACATCTGAAGCTAGCCTTAAAGCATAACTCATACTCGTATCTCTTTCATTTGGAGCTTCTCCCTCTTTATAATAGTTATCTTTAAACTTTTTTAAAGGAAGTCTTGAAATTACAACTCCTGTTAAAATTGTACAAACTACAATAGAACCATAAAAGTATCCAAATATATGTGATAATCTAAGTAAATCTGCCATCATTATAGCAAATGATATTCCAACTAAAGAGAAAGATGTAGCTATTATCGCCGCTTCTTTTTGAGTATAATACCCTTTTTCATATTGTTGATCTGTAACTACAATTCCAATAGTTCCATCTCCTACAAAAGATGCTAAAGCATCTATTGCTGCATATCCTGGTACTCTAAAAAGTTTTCTCATATATGGAGCTATTAAGGTTCCAATAAATTCAACTAATCCAAAGGATGTAAGAAGAGGTATTAACATAACTTCAAGTAAAAACGTTACTAAAATAGTTGGAAGCAGCTCATCAATCATCATTAAACCTGTTCCTTCATCTGCTATTACACTACCTATTACATTGGGTAAAAAATTATATGCTATTAAAATTAAAGTCAATGCTCCAATTATTCTCACTATTGATACAAACTTACTACTTATAAAAAATTCATCTAAAACTCTATCATTAAAAGTTTTCTTTTTTATTCCCAAAATAGTTCCAAATATGGTGACCACAGCAAATCCTATCATAAAGGATTTAACTACTCCCACATATCCGCTAACTATATAGCTCTTTATATGCCCTAAAAGCATTGCTGATTCTCCTCCAATTACAATTGGAACTAAAAAAAGCCAGATTCCCATAAAAGAATAAAATCCGAATTTAAAAGTATTGATTACCACTATCGCCTCCCTATTTTTTAGTCAAAAAAAGAGCGCATAAAATACGCTCTCAAAGATAACAAATAACAAAATTCTGAAATATTGTTATGGCAGCGTCACAATATTTATGTTCACAGGATTATAACGTCTTTGCCATCGGCCTTAGGCTCAGTTTATAAAGGTGAACTAATATTAAAATTTTATAATGCATTATGATGCATTTTCGTTATTTTGTCAATATATTATTTTTTAATTTTTTCTACCACTTTTAAGCTAACTCTAAACCATTTCTTAAATCTGTAATTATGTCCTCTACATCCTCAAGTCCTACAGAGATTCTAACTAATCCATCAGTTATTCCTGCTGTTAATCTCTCCTCTCTTGTATATGGTGAGTGTGTCATTGAAGCTGGGTGCTGAATAAGTGTCTCTGTATCTCCTAATGAAACTGCTAATGAACAAAGTTTTAAGTTATTTAATAGAGTTTTTCCTGCATCCATTCCACCCTTTAATTCAAAGGCAAAAATTCCTCCAAAGTCTTTCATTTGTTTACATGCAATCTCGTGTCCTGGATGTGTTTTTAATCCTGGATAGAACACTTTCTCAATCTTAGGATGAGTATTTAAAAACTCCGCTACTTTTCTAGCATTAGAACAGTGTCTTTCCATTCTAATCTCTAAAGTTTTCATTCCTCTAATTATGTAATAAGCATCCATTGGACTTAAAACTGCTCCAGTCATATCTTTAACTCCAACAAGTCTAACTTGAGTTACTAAATCCATTTTACCTACAACAAAACCTGCTATTACATCTCCATGTCCATTTAAATATTTTGTAGCTGAGTGAACAACAACGTCTGCTCCTAGTGTTAAAGGTTTTTGACAATATGGTGTTGCAAATGTATTGTCCACTACAACTAATATATCATCATTGTGTGTGTGTGCTATTTTTGAAACTGCTTCTATATCAACTATTTTCAGATTTGGATTTGCTGGTGTCTCTAAGTAAACAACTTTTGTATTAGCTTTTAAAGATCTCTTTACAGCTTCTAAATCTGAAGTATCTATAAACTCTACATCTATTCCAAATCTTGTTAATCCATGGCTAAGCAGTGCAAATGTACATCCATAAAGTGTTTTGTCTGCTAAAACATGGTCTCCAGCTTTTAAAACTGTCCACATTACTGAAGCTATTGCTCCCATTCCTGAAGCTGTGGCCAGTGCTGCTTCTCCCTCTTCTAAAAGAGCTAACTTTTTCTCTACAACTGTTACTGTAGGGTTTCCTAGTCTTGAATATATATATCCCTCTTCCTCTAAAGCAAATCTTTTTCCCCCTTGCTCAGCTGAATCAAATATAAATGTTGATGTTTGATAGATTGGTGTAGCTAAAGTTCCAAAAGGATTTTTCTCACTTCCACCATGAATCGCTATTGTTCCAAAACCATTTTTCATATTTTTATCCATAATAACTCCTCCCTATGAAACCTATTTTTAACACAATTATACCTCTTTTATATCTTAAAGCAAGGTTTCAAAGGAAAAACTGTTATATAACAGTTAAAAAAAGCCAGATCTTTCGATCTGACTCTCTATCTCAATACATCACTATATAAAAACATTGCTAAGTAAAAGTAAATTACTAAGGCTAATGCATCAACAATAGTTGTAACTAGTGGCCCTGCCATTATAGCTGGATCTAAGTTTAATTTTTTAGCTCCAATTGGAAGTAGTCCTCCAACTAATTTTGCTATTACTACTGTTATACCTAAAGTAAACGATACTAGCATTGACATTTTAAAATCTTGCTTTAATATATAATTCATACGTAAAAAGTTTACAGCTCCTAATCCTAATCCTACGATTAAACTTACTCTTAACTCTTTCCATACAACTTTTAAATAATCACTCATTTTAATCTCTCCCAAAGCCATTCCTCTTATTATAAGAGTTGACGATTGAGAACCAGCATTTCCTCCTGTATCCATAAGCATTGGAATTGCTGCAGCTAAAACTACCATCTGTTCTATTATCTCTTCATATTTACTAATAATTGATCCTGTAAAAGTAGCTGAAACCATTAGTACTAAAAGCCATGTTAAACGATTTTTAGCTAAGTGTAAAACTGAAGTTTCTAAATACTCCTCCTTACTTGGTGCCATAGCAGCCATCTTCTGGAAGTCCTCTGTATTTTCCTCTTCAATAACATCTACCATATCATCTATAGTAATAATTCCCACTAAAATATTTTCTTTATCAATTACTGGTAAAACTGTTAAATCATACTTTTTAAATAACTTTACAGCTTCCTCTTGATTTGTTGATGTTTTTACAGAAAGTATATTCTTATCCATAATATTTTCTATAACTTCATCGTCTGAAGATGCTAAAAGTTTCTTTAAAGTTATCTCTCCCTCAAGCTTTTTATTCTTATCTATAACATAAGCAACATCTATAGTTTCAAGTTCCTCTGCATATTTTCTTATATGCTCAAGACTCTCTTTTACTGTTTGGTTACTTCTTAGAGAAAGATACTCTATTGTCATTAAACTTCCTGCTGAATCCTCTTCATAAGATAAAAATTGATTTATTAGAGATCTATTTTCATGCTTGTAGTTCTCAAGCACTCTTTTCACAACATTTGAAGGCATCTCTTCTAAAAAGTCAATCATATCATCAAAATATAGCTCCTCTAATAGAGATTGAAGCTTATCATCATTTATTGAACCTACAATTTTTATCTGCTCATCGGCATCTAAATTTGCAAAAACTTCCGCTGCTAACTCTTTGTGTAAAAGTCTAAAAAGAATAATTATATCTTTTTCATTTTCACTATTAGCTTCAATAAATTCAGCTATATTTACAGGAGTTTCTAAGTTTAGAACCTCCTTTAGACCTTTTAAATCTTTTTTTAATAGAAGCTCTTTTACTTTTGTTTCAAACATTTTTCCTCCTTGAATTTTGCAGAGGAAAACTGAAGAAAAATTTCTAGACCTTTCCCCTACAAACTATATATTAAATTGTTTTTATTTTTAGTCCGTTTGGGGTAACTATCCATCTTTTCTCTCCTTTAATTTATTTTTGTTTTTCAACCTTTAAATTATACCTTTTTTATAAAAAAAAGTAAATATTTTATATTTTTACATAAAAAATAGCAGCTCACAAAATAACGTGAGCTGCTTTTCTTTTCCCTTCATAA
>NZ_CAMQXC010000041.1 GCF_947038635.1 uncultured Cetobacterium sp.
ATATTAGATGAAATAAAATTAGAGTTTGATAATAAGAAATAATAAAAAGGATTGTCATTTTTACGACAATCCTTTTTTTATTTAAAGTTATTTTTTAGCTAAAAGATCTCTAATTTCTGTTAATAGAATCTCCTCTTTACTAGGGGCAGGAGCAGGAGGTGCTTCCTCTTTTTTACGAAGATGATTAATACCTTTAACCATTAAAAAGATACAAAATGCAATTATAGTAAAGTCAACAACAGATTGAATAAAATTACCATATCGTATAGCTGCTTCAGGTACAGTTCCTTGAGCAGGTTTAATAACATATTTCAAATTACTGAAATTAACTCCACCTAAAAATATACCAATAACCGGCATTAAAATATCATTTACAATAGAACTAACAATCTTTCCAAAAGCACCACCAATGATAACACCAACAGCTAAATCTATAGCATTTCCTTTTATGGCAAACTCTTTAAATTCTTTTAAAAACATTTAATAGCCTCCTCAATTATACTAGAAGATTAAGAGATTTCAATAGCCTTAATTACATCACAATCAAGAGCATTACGATATAAACCTAACACCGTAGGAATTCCATCAGATTCATCGGATTTAGACACCATAAACTCTTTGATTCTAATTTTATGGCATTTTTTACATTTATATATATAGTATAGTTGACTCATCTCGTTTCCATAATCATCAGTAAAATTTTTCTTCGCTAATCCTAAGAATTCAAAGTCGTGTACAAAGTGCAGCATAGATTTCCCTCCTTTTATTATAAAAGTATTATGATAAATATATACTAAATAAAAGTTAATTTCTTTTTCTAGCTAAAAAAAATTATAAGATTTTTCTATTTTTCTTTTTCAATGTCACTGCTGCACCTGTTATGAATGTCATGAAATCTGCAAAAGGTAGAGAAAGCCAAACACCATCAATTCCTATAAAATCAGGTAAAGTAAATATACCAATAATAATAAACACGAAGCTTCTTCCAAATGATAGAATATTAGCAAAAGTAGATTTTTCCATAGATTGAAGATATGATATATTTATAAAGTTAGCTCCTAAAAAAATAACAGCAGAAGAATAAATTAAAAGACCTCTAGAAGCAAGCTTAATTAATTCAATGTCACCATTGAAAAATTCTATAATAAAATTTCTTTCAAAGTAAACTAAAAAAAGAATTGATAAAGCAACGATTAAGGAGATTTTATGTCCTAAAATTAGAGTTGCTTTAATTCGATCTCGTTGTTTTGCTCCAAAATTATAACTAATAATGGGTTGTATTCCTTGAGCTAAACCATTAAAAATCATTCTAAAAACATAGAAAATATATGCGATTATACTAAAAGCAGCAACTCCAATTTCACCAGTTAAAATCATTAAAGTAGAATTAAATAAAATTGTAATAATAGCAACAGCAAACTCTAAAATAAAAGATGAAAAACCATTTGAACAGATTCTTTTTATAACTTGTAAGTTTAAAGATTCTTTTATAAATTTTATATTGCAATCTTTTTTAAAGAAATATGAAAGTAAAAATAATGCAGATGCCATTTGGGCAATTCCTGTGGCATAAGCAGCACCATACATTCCCCATTTAAATTTAATGATAAATAAAGCATCCAAGGCTATATTAACTACTGCACCTATTCCCATAGAAGCCATAGCAAAATTAGGGCTATTATTGTTTCTAACAACTGCATTTAAGGATATAGAAAGCATAAAAAATATACTGAAAATAACTCCAGGAATTAAATAAGCTTTAGTTAGATAAAAAAGTTTCTCACTGCTTCCAAGTAAGAAAATTATTTTATTTTGAAAAATAAGAGTTAATAAGCAAATAATGATGTATGATATGACATTTAAAATAATCATATGTGAAAAATATCGGTTAACTTCTTTTAAATTTCCTTCCCCTTGCTTTATAGAAATAACTGTTGCACCACCAGTTCCAAACATTAAACTTAGGGCGATGGTTAGTGTAATAATGGGGTAAGCTAAATTTATAGCAGCTAAACCATCTCCTCCAATTCCTCTACCGATAAAAATACCATCAACAATAACATAGAATGCTGATATTAACATTCCCATAACAGCAGGAAAAGAAAAATTAAAAAATAACCTACTTATAGAATCCTTCTCTAAATCAATTGAACGAAATTTCATTATTAACTCCTTTTAAAATTTTTACACTGAGGTAGATTATAACATAAAAAAAAGAGACTGATAAGTCTCTTTTTAAATTCCTTTTAAGCTATAAAAATAGGAGTATTAACATGCTCTAAAATGTTTAATCCCATACGATTAGTTACTTTCTCAAAGAAGAATGAGTGACTAAGATTTCCCATGATTAACAGAGAAGTTTTATTAAGTTCGAAGTAAAAATCTTCAAGATCATCTAAAGGAGAAGAAAAACCTCTTAAATTTGGTAATACACCTTTATCATGAACAAGTTCAAGCAAAGTATGTTCTTTTTTCTTATAATTCCACGTAAAAATATCAAGTTTTTCAATATCTGTAGTTGAAAATAATGAAAGAAAATTATAAACACTTTTATTAACTTTTATTCCATCATCAGATACAATGCCAATACTTTCAAAACTTAAAGGCTTACCTCTTAAAACTATAATTGGTCTATAGATAGTTTTTAAAATTTCTAAAAAAAGATCTCCTAAAAATAATCCCTCTTGATAAACAAGAAGATCATTTAATCTTAAAAGATTTTTTAGATTTTCTGTAGTAACTTGAACAATTGTAAGTAGATGAGCATTTAATTTGTGCTCAATTAACTTTTCTTTTGTTTTATCTAAAAAATCATCTTGAAGTTCAGAAAAATCTTCAAGAAGATTTGCTGAGTCTTCAGAATTATTAATAAAAGGATTTACATTTAATGCATAAACAGGAGTTATCTCAAAACCAAATTCTTTTTTTAATGAAAGACAACTTTCAATTATTAAATTAAGATCATCTCCACTTTTAAAAATAACAAGTGCTTTTTTCATAAAAACCTCCAAATATATTGATATCTATAATTAATTTATTGAAAATAGTTCATTTTTCCTTTTTAATTTCAAAAGAAATCCATTGAATTTCAAAAATATTCATATCGATATAATAAAAACCATGAGTTTTTATTGCTTTTTTTAAAATTAATTTAAGAAAAAGATTTATTTGTAAAGAAGCTACAATTGATACTACAAAACAAAGATTTCCAGTTTGATTTTCTACTCCTTTAATATATTTTTGGGGATAAATTTGTTTTAATAAGGGAGAGTTAGGTAAAATACAGCTAACTTGTCCGAAATATCCAGCTACTGATCCATAAATAAGGGGTATATTAAAAATTTGACATTGTTCTTCGATGTTGAACTTAGTAATTATATTGTCGCAGCAATCAAAAACGATATCTGTGTCTTTAAAAATAGTTTTAAAGCAACACTCTTCAAATTTAGAATTGAAAATTTCTATATTAATCAAAGAGTTAATTGAGTGAATATATTTTTTCCCCTCTAAAACTTTAGAGGAACCAATATTTTTTTCTGTTGATAAAAGTTGGCGGTTTAAATTAGTGATATCAAAATTATCAAAATCGATGAGTTTAATTTTTTTTACTCCTAGTCGAGCTAAAGAGTCTAAAATAAAGCCTCCAAGACCTCCGAGGCCAATAACTAAAATAGTTTTTTGTTTTATAATTTCTTGTTCAAATTCACTTAATGAGTTAAAATTTTTGATATATCTTTTTTCCATTAGCCACCACCAACAGGTGGAAAAATTGAAATAATATCGTCATCACAAAGTTTTGTATCTAAAGAGCGATGAAAGCCATTAACTAAAAATATGGATACTTGATCTTGTGAAATGTTAAAAAAATTAAGAAGTTGAGCTCCTGTAATATCTTGATAAAACGGTATTTTTACAATATTTCCTCTGTTAAATCTAAGAGTAGCAAAAAAGCGAATCTCTAACATAAATCTTCTAATCCTAGTTTTTGTAGAGTTTCTTTTGTAGGGAAAGCATTTTCCCATCCACGAGCTCTGTAATATTCAGGAAGCATTATATCAAGTTTACTTTTAAGTCCTTTAGAAGGACCTTCTACAATAGCTTCTTTTAAAAGACGTTTAGGAAGTTGGTCATCTTCAGGTTTCATTCCGGCTTTTTTATTGAAAACTCTTTCTAAATTATAGATTCGTTCACCAGTATCCAAAAGTGATGTAACAGTGTGCTCGGTACCAGTAGCGGCATTTAAGAAGTTAGTATAATCCTCTGCATTAAGGGCAAAAGAAGTGAATAGACACATTCCCATAGAATCAATAACAGCAGTTAAATCTTGGAATGTTTTAGTCCAAGAGGCTTTATTGTCTGTAACAGTTCGATCTAATAACTCAGGGTGAGCTAAAATTTCAGGAGATATCATATAGCCTCTAACATGGCATCCTCCACGATTACTAGTGGCGTAATTTAGACCAATTCCCTGTATTCCACGAGCATCATATGCAGGAAGCTCTTGTTTTTTAACAGACATTGATATTTCAGGATGACCATAATATTCACATAATCTTTGTGAACCTAAAGCCATTAGTTTACCAAGGATAGTTTCTCCAAATCCAATTCTTTTTGTCCATTCAACTACAGCAATTTTACTTCCAAATTTTAAAGGGATACCTTCGCAATCGCTTTCAGAAATAAGACCTTTTTCATATAACTCCATTCCAGCAGCGATAGTGCAAGGAACAGAAATTGCATCTAATCCAAGTTCATTACACCAAAAGTTGGCTTCATTAATTGTAGGTATGTCATAAACTCCACAATTTCCACCATACGCCCATAAAGTTTCATATTCAGGACCTCCAATTTCTTTACCTTCTCGTTCCACAACTCGTCCACAACCTATCGGACATCGATGACAGTTATATGTTCTTTTTAAATATTTTTCAGTAAGAGTTTCTCCACTTATATTTTCTGCATTTTTAGAATATGATCCTTGCCAATTATTTGTAGGAAAACTTCCTGTTTCATTTATAATATTTACAAGAACTGCAGTTCCATAAGTAGGAAGTCCAGTACCAGTAACGCCATCTTCTTTTATTTTTTTCATTGCTAAAACTAATTCTTTTCTTAGAGCATCAGGATTAGCAACAGGAATTGAATTTCTTGAAGAATTAACAACAATCGCTTTCAGATTTTTAGAACCCATAACAGCTCCAACACCGGATCTTCCAGCCGCTCGATCGGTATCATTTATGATAGCGGCCATAAGAGAAAGATTTTCACCACCAGGACCAATATTTAAAACAGATGCTTGAGAATAATTTTCTTTAAAAAAACTATCAGTTTCAGTACTAGTTTTCCCCCAGATGTTGTGTGCGTTTAAAAGTTCAACTTTATCATCGTTAATGTACAAGTATTTAGGAGTATTACTTTTTCCCTCTATAATAATACCATCATAACCAGAATATTTAAGTTTAGCTCCCCATTCTCCACCTGAGTTAGAGCAAGCAATCATGCCAGTAAGAGGAGATTTTGTAACAACAACATATCGGCCACCTGTTGGAACAGCTGCTCCAGTAACAGGTCCAGTCATAATAACTAATTTATTTTCCTTAGATAAAGGATCAATATTAGGATCGATTTCATCTAAAAGAATTTTAGTTCCTAATCCTCTTGCCCCAATAAATTTTTTAGCAATTTCTAAATTTAAAGGTTCTACTTTTATTTCATTAGTTGTTAAATTGATTCTTAATAATTTTTCATTATATGATGTTTTCATAAATACATATACCTCCATATAAATTATATTGATGATGATAAAAACCTATTATTGCGAGTATACCTCATAAAGATGTGATTATCAATAGAATAAATTAAGAAAAAATATATCTTTTTTTAGAAATATGTTAAGATAAATTAACGATATTATTTGGAGGGGATGATGGAGTTTTTAATGACTATAATTGTAGCTATAATTGGCGGGAAAATTGGTTTAAAGCTAAAAATACCAGCAGGAGCTATGATAGGATCTATGGTTTTGGTCTCAATATTTAATTTACTTTCAGGGAAAGCTGTGATGCCTCAAGAATACAAGATACTAACACAAATAGCTACAGGAGCATTTATAGGTGCAAGGATAGAAAAGAAGGACATTTTAGGATTAAAAGAAGTATTAAAGCCAGCAATACTAATAGTAAGTTGTATGGCTATAATGAATTTTGTATTAGGATATATTCTTTATAAGAATTCATCATTAGATTTGGCAACAGCATTATTTTCCACTGCTCCTGGAGGAATGATGGATATGACTTTAATTGCTCATGAGCTAAATGCTGATTCAGCTAAAGTTGTAATGTTTCAATTGATTAGATTAATATCTGTAATTGGAGTTATTCCTATTTTTTTAAAAAAAATAATAAGAAAAAAGGGTGAGA
This sequence comes from uncultured Cetobacterium sp., assembly GCF_947038635.1. Lineage (GTDB taxonomy): Bacteria > Fusobacteriota > Fusobacteriia > Fusobacteriales > Fusobacteriaceae > Cetobacterium_A. The sequence goes on from NZ_CAMQXC010000041.1 coordinate 6,420, forward strand.
CTGAAGTAGTAAAAACTTATGAAAAAAGTAAAACTAATAAGAAAAATAGTTTAGAAAATATAATGTTAACAATAGTTGTTGGACTTGTAATAGGGTATATAGGATATTTATCAAAAGTACCAGCAGGAGCATTAAGTTTTTCTATGGTTGGAGTTGGAATATTTAATATTTTTTTTAATAGAGGAGTTATGCCAATTCCTTTGAGGCAATTAATTCAGATGTTTGGAGGGGCTCTAATAGGAACTAAAGTGTCTTTAAAAGATGTTTTAGAAATGGGACAGTTATTACATTTAGTTGTTATTGTTATTATAGGATTTTTATTTATGAATATTATTATTGGTTTAATAGTCTATAAATCGAGTAATTTTAATATAGCAACATCTCTTTTTTCAGCAGCACCAGGAGGAGTATCAGATATTTCTATTATTGCAAGTGAAATGGGAGCAGATACTCCAAAAGTTGCGATTATCCAATTGATGAGATTAGTATCAATTGTAAGCTTTTATCCTATATTGATTCAAATTATTGTAAAAATAATAGAATAAAAAAGAACTCTTGAAAAATTAGAGTTCTTTTTTTATATTTTAAAATTAAAGTAGTGGTTTAATAGAATTTTTAAGTTCATCACAATTTGTAAATAATACACTATGAAAACCTATTTTTTTAGCTTCTTCGATATTATCGAAATTGTCATCGATAAATAGTGTTTCACTAGGGTCTAAATTATATTTTGAAAGAAGAATTGCATATATAAAATGATCAGGTTTTAAAGTATTGACTTGATACGAGATAACACCTCCATTTCCAATTCTTAAAAAATCATGTTTATCATACATTTTTTCATAAACATCTTTTTGAAAGTTAGAAAGGTAATAAATATTATATCCATAATCTTTTAATGATTTTAAAAGATCAACATTTGGTTCGATAGGAACAAGCATTTCGTGCCACTTATCAAGAACAATAGATATTTCTTTTTTTAAATCAGGAGCTTTCGTCTTAAAAATTTTTTCAGCAACTTCATAATCAATAGAGCCACGATCTAACTCTTTCCATTCATCGCTTAAAAAAATTAGTTTGTATAACCTATCTTCAATATTTTTTTCGAATCCTAATCCTTTTAAAAATTCTTGTGGATGAAAATCTAGCAGAACATTACCAATATCAAATACTATATTTTTCATAATGCCTCCTTTAAAAAATAATTTAGGGTTATTATAAACATACCTCATAAATAAGAAAACATCAATAGTAATTTATAAAAAATCTTTTTCTTTTACAAAAAGTTTTTTTATATTTTTTAGGGTTCCAAAGATAATTATTTTATCACCATTTTCTAAAATACTTTCACCGGTTACGCCAATAGATATGTCATCATTTTTTATAATAGTTAAAATTTGAAGAGTGTAATTTAAACGAATATTAGAGTTTTTTAATTGGACTTGAGATAATTCTTCAGGAAGATTAGTAATTGTAACCTCAGCAATAACTTCAGATTTAAAAACTCCAAGAATCATTATTGGATTGTGTTGATTTTTAAACATTGCTTTAATACCAATTTTACTTATAAAGCGATCAAAATTATTTTTTACAAAATTAACTTTTAAAAGAGAATACCAGATAATAATAAGTGCAATTATTGCTATAAGAACTTTAACAATTAAATGAAAAACATTTCCATCAGTTAGTCTCATAAAAAAATTTATAACCATCGAAACAATTGTAACAGAAAATATATAACCAAAAAGAATTGTCACAAAAGCTAATTTTCTTCGTTTTCTAGAAGATGTAATAAGTTCACTTTCAACAGTTGTAAAACCACAAGTTGTTAACATAGAGATAACTTGAAAACGTGCAGTTTCTTCTGTAAGTCCAGTAAGTCTAAATAAAATAGTAAATATCTCACAAATTAAAAGATAGGTTAACATTAAGCTAAAAAAAGCTAATATTGCGAAATCAGTACTCATAACACCACCTTTAAAATCTATTTAGTTAAAAGTAAATACGATATATTAAAATACTATTAAAAAAATAAAATCCTTTTTAATTAAATAGAAAATTCAATAATATTTAAGTAAAGAATATGTTATAATAAAATTAAAAAATAGTTAGGAGTTAAATAATGAGAAAATTAGTATTATTTATAGCAATATTATCATTGGTTGGTTGTATGAAAAAAGAAGTTAAATTTGGAGATGAAAATTTAGAATTAAAAGGAACTAAATTATATTATAAAGATAAGTTATTTACAGGTTTTATTACTCAAGAAGTTCCCTTTACTGATAAAATTATAAAAGTAGAGTATGTAAATGGAGTTATAAAAACAGAAAAATAAAAAAAAGATATCTTAAGGATATCTTTTTTTATTTAAAGGAATGTAATGATATTTTTAGAAAAAAATATATAAGTAAATTTTGGGGAGGATGAGAGTATTATGGAGTTTAAATTTAAATTTTTAGGTAAGACTTGTTGGTTTTTAGAAGTTGATAAAAAATTTAAAATCGGTTGTAATCCATCATTTATTTTAAAAAAAAATAGTGATATTAAATTAATCTCTCCTATGGATGATTCTTTTAAAAATATAAAGCTTTGGTTAATTACTGAATGTAATCCTGATTCTTTTGATGAAGAAGGAGTTAAAGTTATAGAAGATGAAGCTAAGATTATTTCAAGGAAAGAGTGCGGAAAATATTTACGAGATAAAAAAAATGCAAATATCTATTTTGTAGACTGGTTTAAAAAAATAGATTTAGAAATAAAAGGGTATAAAATAATAGTTGAAGTTATTCCAACTTATAAAGGTGGTGGGTTCTTGTCAAACCCTATATTAGGAAAAGCGAATGGATATTTAGTAACCATAATCGATAAACTCGGTAAAGTAAAAAGAATTTATGTTACAGGGGAAACAATTTATCAAGAGAATATAATAAAAGTGTTAATATATTATCCTATAGATATTATGATTGCAAATATAGGGCATATAAAAAATAGTTATTTTGGTGGAGAAAAAACAATGGATTTAGTTATGCTAAATAGTTTTATAAGAACATTGAATCCAACTGAAGTGATAACCATTTTTTCAAAAGGTGAAAGTTCTAGAAAAGAAATGAAAAAATATATAGATTTAATTGAAGTTGGAGAAGAGAAAGATATATAAAAAAGGATGAAGAGATTTCTCTTCATCCTTTTATTTTTTTTACATAAACATGCTAACCCCAGGTCCAATAGGTAGCCCTAAGTAAGTCCATGCGATAAACATAATTGACCATCCAATTAAGAATACTAATGAATATGGAAGCATCATTGCAATAATAGTTCCAATTCCCATAGATCCTTCTTTTTCCTCATATTTAGATGCAAATCCAACTATGATAGGGAAATATGACATTAGAGGAGAGATTATATTAGTAGTTGAATCTCCGATTCTGTACGCTAATTGAGTATACTCAGGAGTTAATCCTAATTCAACGAACATAGGTATGAAAACAGGAGAAAGCATTAACCACTTAGAAGAAGCTCCACCAATAAATAAGTTAACAAATGCAGTTAAGAATATTAATCCTACAGCTGCCCAAATTCCAGATATTCCCAGGTCTTTTAAAACATCTGCTAATTTAACAGCAATAACAATTCCTATGTTTGACTTAGAGAAAACATATACGAATTGAGCAGAAACAAAGATAATAACTAAAACTTGTCCACAAGAAGCCATTGCTTTAGTCATTGACTTAATAACATCTTTATGTGATTTTACAGTTTTTGCTGCAACACCATAAGCAAGTCCAGGAATAAAGAATGCTAACATAAGAATATAAACAATAGAATCACTAAAGAAAGGTTTTAAAATTTCCATAGTTCCAGGTTCTCTATTGTTTTCAGCTATAAACTTTGTAATTTCTTCAGGAGTTAATCTGAAAATAGCATTTTCAGGAATAACCATAAGTAAAACTACAATAATAAATCCGATTGTAGCTAATCCAGCAGCTCTTAATCCTTTTTTCTCTTCAGGACTAATTTGATCATTTAAGTTAATATCCACTTTTGGACCATTATAATCTCCTAGTCTAGGCTCAACAACTTTATCTGTTATCCAAGCTCCAACAGCTGTTATAAAGAAAGTAGAAACAAACATAAAGAAGAAGTTTGCAGTTGGGGTAACAGAATACCCAGGTAAAACAATTTGTGCTGCAGATGTTGTAATTCCTCCAAGTAATGGATCAGTAGTACCAATTAAAAGGTTAGCAGAGAATCCACCAGAAACTCCAGCGAAAGCAGCAGCAATACCAGCAAGTGGATGTCTTCCAAAAGATAAGAAGATTACTGCTCCAAGTGGAATTAGAACAACGTATCCAGCATCTGATGCAATATTTGACATAACTCCAGCAAAAACAACTATAGCTGAAACTAATTGTTTAGGAGTTGAAATAACAATTTTCTTAATTATAGAGTTTAGTAATCCAGTTCCTTCGGCTAAACCAACTCCAAGCATAGCAACAACAATTGATCCTAGTGCAGCATGCCCTGTAAAGTTTTTAACTGTTGAACCGAAAATTCCTCTAATACCACTTCTAGTTAAAAGATTTTGAACATAAGTTGTTTTTTCAATAACTTGTCCAGTAGTTCTTGAGATTTCCTTATAGTTTACAGAAACACCAGTGTAAGAAAGTATCATAGAAAATATGATAGTTATCACAAAGAAACCAAAGAACATGGCAACTGGGTGAGGTAACTTATTTCCTGTAACTTCAACAAAGTTTAAGAATCTCTCAAAAAAGCTCATTTTTTTTGTTGCAGATTTTGTAGACATTTTTTCCTCCCTAATAATAAAGTGAATTTATGGAATAAGTGTAAAAATTGAAAATATTTTTTCACAATTTCCATTTATGAAATATATCGAGTCTATTGATGTGGTATAGACTCAACTGATTTTATCATAATTTGTTCTATAAAGCAATACAAAAATCAAAAAAAACAAATAAAAAACGCATTTAATAAATCATTAAATGCGTTTTACAAACTTATAGTTTTTAAAATAAACAATTATTTTGAAAAAGAACTTGCGTTTTCTCCAGCTATTTTACCAAAAACAGTTATATCAACAACAGCATTCCCACCTAATCTATTAGACCCATGTATTCCACCAGTAACTTCACCAGCAGCATAAAGACCTTTTATAGGTTTTCCATTAGATAAAACCTCGGTATTTTCGTTTATTTTGATCCCACCCATAGTATGATGAACAGCAGGAGCAACTTCTACACTATAAAAAGGTCCTTGTGATAATGAAGTTGGTAAACTTTGTCTATTAAATTCAGAATCAATACCAGCTTTAACACTTTCATTATACTTTGAGAAAGTTTTCTCTAACTCTTTAGAAGGAATATTTAAGTTTTTAGCAAGTTCTTCAATTGTATTCCCTTTAGTTAAATACCCTTTTTTATCATAACTATCTATAGCTTTTAAACTTTTTTTAACATTTTCATCAAACATAAGGTATGCACTTCCACCTTTTTGATCAAGTTCTGCTTTAGAAACAACATCTCTAGTATCTAGCTCATTAATAAATCTTTTTCCATCTCTATTGACAAGAATAGCTCCATTACCCCTAACAGCTTCAGTAATCATAACACTATTAGTAGGAATAACTGTTGGGTGTGTCTGGATTTGTTCCATATCAACTAAATCAACATTAAGTGGTTTAGTCATAATTATTCCATCACCAGTAGCACCTCTATGATTAGTAGTTCCAAATCCTTTTAGAGAAGCAACATTTTCAACAATTAAATCTGAGTTAGCCCCAAAACCACCAGTTGCAATAACAACTGCTTTTGAATTTATATTATATTTTTGTCCATTTGGAGCTTTAACAATAATTCCTTTAACAGCTTCACCATCATAAATAATAGATTCAGCAAAAGTTGATAATCTAATATCAATACCTGACTCTTTTGCAGTTTTAGAAAGAGCCGCAATCATATTTGGTCCAACAGGAGCTCCACCAGTAGGTCTATGTGTTCTATCGACACTTTGTCCTCCCATTCTTCCAAGATCAGTCAAATCAGCACCTTTTTCTATTAACCAATCTACAATTTCAGCAGAAGAATTAGCCATTTTTGCAACTAAAGTTTTATCGTTTGTATTTTTTCCACCTTTCATAGTATCATCTATAAAGATTTCAACAGAATCTTCAATACCTTTATTTTTTTGAATAGAAGTTTCAGCAGCGTTAAGTCCACCAGTGGCATAATTCGTATTTCCTCCAAGAATAGCTGCTTTTTCAACCAGTATAACATTTGAACCTTTATCTTTAGCAGCAATAGCAGCAGAAAGTCCTGCTCCACCTCCACCTATAATGACAACATCTGTTGTAACATCCTTATAAACTATAACTTTTTTTTCTTTTGGAGTTAATTTCGCTTTAGATTCCTTAATAGCTCTATCTACAGCTCTTTTTAGTCCAACACTAGTAGAAGTAGCACCTGCAACATTATCTACTTTAACAGATTGAGTTTCAATAATATCAGCGATGATAGAATTCATACCATCTTTTGTAAAATCACTTTCTTTTTCTTCTAAAACACTGATATTTTTGATTTCATTGTTAACAATATCAACTTTTACCTTAATATCACCATTGTATCCTTTAGCAGAAGAAATAAATTCTTTTCCTTGAGCTAAAGTTGTTATTAAAAGTAAAGAAGCAAAAAAACTCATGTACTTTTTGTTAAAAAATTTCATAAAAATAACCCTCCCTTGATTCATGTATGTAATAATACTAATATACAACTTCAATAGTTTAAAATAAAAGTGAATAAAAATCAAGATAAATATAATAAAAAATGACGGAAAGTACAAATTCCGTCATTTTTTATATTTTAAACTATTTTTTTTCCATGGTATTCTGTACTTGGAATTAATTTGTTAATCTCTTGGAAATTATCAGATGTCACTCCGCCACATACAATAATTTTTATTTTATCTTTAGCAATTTTAATAAATTTATTTAAAAGCTCAGCTCCTTCAAAAGCAGTTGCTTTTTTACCAGATGTTAAAATTCGATCTACTCCAATTTCTGCTAATGTCAGTATTTCATTTTCTGGGCTTTCAATCTCATCAATAGCCTTATGGAAGGTTATGCTCATAGGTTTTGAAAGTTCAACAAGTTCTTTTAAAAGAGAGTAGTCAATTTTATTATCTTTTGTTAAAACTCCAAAAACAACTCCAAGAACACCAAGTTCTTTACAAATTTTGATATCCTCTTTCATAATTTCAATTTCAGCTTGAGAATAGCAGAAATCTCCACCTCTAGGTCTAATCATTACAAAAGCAGGAATAGCAAGTTCTCTAACTTTTTTAATAGTTCCATAAGATGGAGTAGTTCCACCTTCAAATAGATTTTCACAAAGTTCAACTCTATTAGCACCTTTATTTATAGCGGCAATAGCTTCAGAATATGAGCCAACGCAAGCTTCTAATGTTATTGGAGATTTGATTATTTTAATTTCATCGTTTGGAAAAATAACTCCCCCTTTTAATACTTTTGCAAAAACACCTTCACGAGGCATTATACAATCCCCAACTCTATGATATATTTTGCAGTGGTGATGACATTGTTTTCCTTTTTGAGTTATTTCAAGAAGAGATGTACCAATTTGTAGTATGCTACCAACGGCAAGGTTTTTTAAGTCTATACCTTGAATTATTAGATTTTCTCCAAAAGCTCCAAAATTAACATTTCCACCCTTGTTATTAAAATCATCGATTTTTTCAAGTTCTAATAAACTAATTTGTCTATGCCAATTTCCTCCATGAGCATCTTTTTCTAATCCAAAGTTTTCAATTAAAACTCCACTTTCAACAACAACTTTTTCAGTCCCCTTATTTTCACTTATACAAATTGCTATAACTTTTCCCATTTTATCCTCCTATTTTGTTCATACCATTTGGTTCTATGTCATTGATATTTTCACTATTATCCATGTGATGTTCTTTTGGTTTTTTATCGTAGATAGCTTTTTCAATAATCATTGCTAAAGTTTCCACAGAAGTCTCGTCTTTTAAATATGGTATTAAATCAATTCCTTTGTTATAATGTAAACATAGTTTTAAAAAGCCGTTAGAAGTTACTCTAACTCGATTACAACTATCACAGAATCTATTTGAAAGAGGACTAATAAAACCAATCTCTCCTGTGAATCCAGAAACCTTATAGTAAGAAGCAGGCCCATCAGTAGAGAGGTTTGAATTTTTTTCTAATAAATAATGTTCTTTTATAAGATTTAAAATATCTGAATTTTTAACAGAAGTAAATTTTTTACCTTCTCCAATTGGCATTATTTCAATAAAACGTACACCAATATCTAAGTCTTTAGTTAAATTGACAAAGTCTAAAATTTCATTATCATTGATACCTTCCATAATAACAACATTTAAACGTATTTTTTCAAAATTCTTTAAAGTTGCCTCTTTAATAGTTTTAAAAATTTTATCAAAATCCCCACCACGAGTAATTTCATTATATTTTTTAGCATTTAAGCTATCTAAACTTATATTAATTCTGTTTAATCCATTTTCTTTGAATAGATCTAAGTTTTCCAAAAGTTGAAATCCATTTGTAGTAATAGCGATTTTATCTATTCCTTCAATGTGATTTATTTTTTCTAAAATTTCTTTAAAATCTTTTCTAACTAAAGGTTCACCACCTGTTATTCTAACTTTTTTTATACCAATTAAAGAAAAAGCCTTAACAATTTTTTCTATTTCATTACTATTTAATAAATCACAATTGCTATAAAAATTTGTATCTTTTTCAGGGAGACAATATTTGCACCTTAAGTTACAATGATCTGTAATAGATAATCTTAAGTAGTTTATTTGTCGTTTGTTTTTATCTAACATGAGCACTCCTTTATAATAAGTTTACAGATTAATTCTCATAATCTTTTTTGAATTCGATTTTAGCATTAAGAAACTCTTCCATTTCCTGTAAAAGTTGAAATAAAGTAGCTCTATTTTCAAATTCAGCTCTAGTTTTAGGGAGAGGGAAATTTGAGAATAATTCTTTTAATTCTTTGTGCTCTTCAATTAACGGAGTAGTTTTTTTATTAACTTCAACATTTTCTGAAACTTTGGCTATAAATTCAGCAATAATAAGACTATATTCATGAGTAATATATAATCTTTTGAAACATGTTCTCATTCTAGTTAAAATTCTATACTGTCTTCTTCTCATAGAAAAAAAGTTTAAATTTTCATTACATTTATCAAAGAGAGAGTTATCATAATCTAATAAAGAGAACTTTCGTCCCTCTTCTATTGTAGCTTTTAATGATTTGAAATTTTTATCTTCATTAACAGAGACACAGCTACATTTTAAACTTTCAGAAATATCTGAGAGAATTTGTTTTAAAATTAAATCAACTTTCATTTTGATTAAATCTATTGTTTTAGAGTTAGTAGGCATATAAAGATTTAAAATATTTCCAACAGATAATCCTAAAATTAAAACATAAAATTCATTAAGTAAAAAATCTAGAGAAATTGATTTTTCACTTAAAATATGTGTTGCTAGAACAGTAGTAACTAAGAAACCTTGAACAATTCTAAATTTAATGCACAGTGGCATAAAAAGAAGAATAAAGACTCCTAATGTAATATAGTGATATCCTAAAAATGATGATAATAATATAAAAAGTGACATTCCTAAGATAACTGCAAAGAAACGTTCAATTGTAATTTTTATACTATCACTTTTAGTTGCCTGAATAGAAATAATAGCAATAATACTTGCAGTAAGCCCATATTTTATTCCAAAATAATCTGCAAGATAATATGATAAAAAAGAAGCTAAGGCTGTTTTTATAACTTTATGATCAAAATACTTAAACATAATAACTCCTTTTAAT
>NZ_CAMQXC010000042.1 GCF_947038635.1 uncultured Cetobacterium sp.
GTGAGCTTTAGCACAGTCATTTGGACATCCAGCTATAGCCATTTTTATATGATAGTGACTTGGGAAAATTTTCTTCTCAAGTTTTCTAGCTAGCTCCCAAGTATTGATATTAGCTTTTACACAGTGAGAGTTTCCAATACATGCCATGATGTTTCTAGCTCCGATAGTAGGATATCCAGCTTTGTTAACTTCCATCTCAGCTCCACACATCTCTACATCTACTTCTTTTATATAATCTTCTAAATATGCATTTACTGCATCTACATTTTCAAACTTTATTCCAGGAGCGTTAAGAGTTTGTCTCATACCCATGTGGAATGTTCCATCTCCCCATCTCTCTGCAATCTCTTGTATTACTTTTAAATATTTAGCTTCAATTAATCCACCTGGCACACGAAGTTGGATCATGAACTCTCCAGGTACTTTTGATTGACGGAAGCAGTTTAATTTTAGTTTAGTTATATTAATATCGTGATTCACTTATTTTACCCCCTTAGTCGATTAGATATTTAGCTTGAGAATAGTTGAATACTGGTCCTTCTAGACATACGTAAACTTCGTCGATTCTACAGTGACCACATTTTCCAATTGCACATGACATCTTTCTTTCAAAAGAAACCCAAATTTTATCAGCTGGAACTCCTAGCTTTTCAAATTCAATAGCTGTATATTTCATCATATTAGGTGGTCCAACAATTACAACCTCTAAATCATCAAAATTATCTGATACCATTTTTAAATGAGGTACATACTCTGTTACAAGTCCTACGCACTCACCATCTAATCCACATCCTTTATCTACAGTTAATACCATTGGATGCTTTTTTCTCCAATTGATAATTTCATCTCTAAATAATATTGATGCGTCATCTTTAAATCCAAATAACAGTTCCATTGATTGAACTTCCTCTGGATTTCTATAAATATGATTAATTAAAGATCTTACTGGAGCTAGTCCAGATCCTCCTGTAACTATAACTACTTTTTTATTTTTTATATCAATTGCATCAAACCCTTTTCCATAAGGTCCTCTCATTGGTAATAAATCTCCTGCATGTAGATTAAAAATCTCATCAGTTACTATTCCGACTTTTCTAATTAAGAACTCTACCCATCCCTCTGCAGCTGAGAAATCAGTAACAGAGATTGGACACTCTCCTACTTTTGGTAAAGACAACTGCATAAATTGTCCAAACTTTACGTTTCCTGCCTCTGGATATTCAACTCTAAATAGGTATTCTATATCAGTAACTTTTTTTACATCTAAAAGTCTATATGGCGTTGGCATTATTAAATTTTCCATTACTTATTACCTCCATTTAGTTTATCAACTTCTGCAGCTAATTTGTTTACAGTAGTCGAGAAAGATATAAACACTGGACACTTATCATCACATCTTCCACATCCAACACACATATGATGCTCTTTAAATCTCTTTTTGTGATCGTGGATTTTATGCATAACTTTAAATCTCATTCTGTCTCCACCTGTTTTTCTAAACGAGTGATTTCCAGCCATATCTGTATATCCATCAACGTGGCAAGAAGCATTTATTCTTCTTCTTTCTCCTGCATTTGTATCAGAACTGTAGTTCATATCGTAAGTTGTGAAACAAGTACATGTAGAACATGATACAGTACAACTACCACACATTAAACATCTCTTATCAAACTCTTTCCACATTTCTAATGATTTTACAGCGATTTGAGTTTCTTTATCATTTATTTCTGGTATTCTAACAACTCTTTCATTTTCTACAACTGGAGTTACTAGGAAATCAATTTCATCATTTCCTGCAAAGTAAGAGTTAAATGCGTCATCTTTAGTTTCTACTAAAACTTCTTCACCATTAAATTTTACTCCAAATGCATACTCGTCTGCTGATCCAGTACCCATTGAAGCACAGAAGCAAGTATCCCAACCTTTTGCTGGACACTCCATTAATATAAACTTTGTTTTCTCTCTCATTCTCTTATAGTATGAATCTTCGAATCCACCATTTTTTAAGAAGATATCATCGTATCTTTTTATTGAGTGAATATCACAAGCTCTTGCAAATACAAGCATTGGTCTATCGTCAACAACTTTTGACTCTCTATAGTCTGCATCTGTAAAATATAAAACTGTTTCTGTTATAGGGCTTAATGCTTCCTTTGCTGCGTAATCAGATTTCTCATCATGTACAATCTCATCTGCCGAATAAACTCTATCATATCTCACAATGTCTGTGTCTGAATATCTTCCCTGTTTAGGAAATCTTTTTGGAGCATAAATCTTATACTCTTTACTAAGATTTTTTAACAAGCTATCAAAATTTTCTGCTGTTATTTTGTATCCCATTCTTACTTTGCCTCCCTGTTATTTGAATTTTTATTCAATTCATTATGTGTTTATATTACAACCTTTATGTTTTTTTGTAAACCATTAATTGCTGTTTTTTATTATTTGGTTAAATTTGAATTTTTAGTCGAAAAGTATTTGGGCAGACTTTAATTTCTTTATTTTTTTACTAAAGTTTTCACTTTTGAATTCCCTTTCAAAACCTAATTTCATACAACACTAGTATACTTATACACTAGTGTTGAAACGATCATTTTTTTGTCACTTTAAAATCAAAAGATTGTTTTTTTCTGAATTTCATTATAAAATATTAAAAAATAATATAAATTTTAAAGGTGGAAATATGAAAAAATTTGTTGTTGAACCTGAATTTCACAATATGAAAATTTCTCAATACCTTAGAGAAAAAGGATATTCTGGAAGAGGTATTAGAAATGTTGAAGTATATTTAAATGGAAAAAGAACAAAAACTACAAAGCAAGTTAAAAAAAATGCAAGACTTTTAGTTAAAGAAAAAGAAAAAGAAGTTGGAATTAAATCTATTCAAATGGATCTAAAAATAATATACGAAGATAAAAATCTACTTATTATTGATAAAGATCCGTACTTAGTTGTTCATCCAACTACTAAAAAAACAGATTTGACCTTAGCTAACGGTGTTGTTCACTACCTTCAAGAACAAACTGGAAAAGTTCAACCTCCTAGATTTTTTAATCGTTTAGATATGAATACCTCTGGATTAATTGTTGTAGCTAAAAATGCTTATACTCAAGCTTTTTTACAAAGTGATAAAGAGAAAGTTTCAAAATTTTATCAAGCTATTGTTAAAGGTATTGTTAAAGAGGATGAAATGATGATTGAAATTCCTATTGGTAAAGAAGGAGATGAACTTAGACGTAAAGAGATGACTCCTGAAAATGGTGGTCAAACTGCTAAAACCTATATGAAAGTTTTAGAACGTTTTCCTAATGAAGACTTAACTTTAATTGAATTAAAACTTTTCACTGGTAGAACCCACCAAATACGTGCTCATATGTCTTTAGTAGGTTATCCAATTTTAGGAGATGAACTTTATGGCGGTGATGATATTAGAGCTAAAAGACAGCTTCTTCATGCATTTAAATTAATTTTCACTGATGTTGAAAGCGGTGAAAAAGTCCAAGTTGAAGCACCTTTACCAGAAGATTTTAAAGAGATTCTTCATATAGCAAACTAATTTAAAACTATAATAAATAAAAAAGATACCTTTAATAGGTATCTTTTTTATTTTAGCATTAAGCTAATGTATTTTTTTTAACTGGTGTAGCTACCTCTTCTCCCTTTAATTCCCCCTCTGTTCTCGCTACAATCAGTGTACAAACTGCGTCTCCTGTTATATTAACAGTTGTTCTAAACATATCTACAAATCTATCTATTCCCATTACAAGAGCCATACCTTCTAAAGGTAATCCAACTTGCTGTAATACCATTCCTAGCATTATTACTCCAACTCCTGGAACTCCTGCAGTACCTATTGAAGCTAATGTAGCTGTTATTATCACTGTTACAAAATCTCCCATTGTTAAATTAACTCCGTAAATTTGAGCTATAAATATTGTTGCAACACCCTGCATTATTGCTGTTCCATCCATATTTATTGTACTCCCCAAAGGAAGGGTAAATGAAGATATTGTTTTAGATACTCCGAACTCATCTTGCATTGTTTCCATAGAAGCTGGCAATGCTGCACTACTCGAAGATGTTGAAAAAGCTACCATCATTGGTCCTGAAAATTTCTTTAAAAACTTAATTGGATTATATTTAGCTACAAAAATCAATAAGCTTTGATAAGTTATTAAATAATGTAATAATAGAACAACAATTACACCTATAAAGTATTTTAATAAAGGTAACATTGCTGCATATCCTAGTGTTGCAAATGTTTTTCCAATTAAACCATATACTCCAAATGGAGCTAATTGCATTATAATCTCAACTAGTTTTAAAACTAAATTATTTAACTCTTCCATACCTTTTCTAACTGTAGAAACCTTATCTCCTAGTATAGCCATACCAACACCACATAAAATTGCAAATACTATTATCTGAAGCATATCTCCTTTAGCTAAAGCTTCTATTGGATTTATTGGTATCATACCTAATAATATATCTACAAATGGTTTTGTTTCGTTCACTGAAACATTACTTGTTGCAATTTGAGATAAAACAACACCTTTTCCTGGATTTATTAGAGATCCTACTCCTAAAGCTAAAGTTATTGCTACTGCTGTAGTCCCTAGATAAAATACTAAAGTTTTCACTCCTACTCTTCCTAATTTTTTTATATCTTCAACACCTGCTGCTCCTACAGTTAAAGAACAAAAAACTAATGGAACCACTATCATTCTTATTGCTCTTATAAATCCTGTTCCTAAGAAGTTAAAGAAAAAGTCTATTATATATTTTTTTACTATTAAATCGTTTCTAAACGGATACAATATCAACCCACTTATAACACCTAAAATTAATGATATAAAAATCTTATTCGTTAAACTCAACTTTTTCATTTCACTTCACTCCTTATAAATATCTTGTTTTTACAAAATGAATTATATATTTAAAAATCAAAAAAATCAAGAAAAAAATAAATTATTTTTTCTAAATGTTTTTTTTTGAAAATATATTTTTAATTTTAAAACGGTAAAGGATTTTTTATTTTTCCATTGAATAATCTTTAAAACAAACCACTCTTATTCTGTGGAGGATTTTTTATGATATTTGATAAACTAAGCACTTATGATAAACATAAAGTTTTTAAAAATATGATTGGTCCCTACGCAGCTGTTCTTATTGCTCAATACTTTTCTTTAGAATATCAATACTCCGCTGCTACAATCTGTATTTTAAGTTTAGAAAGTACTCGAAAAGCCTCTTTAAGAAGTTCTTTTGAAAGAGTTCTTGCTGCTTCTTTTGGCTTGGTTTTATCTGCTACTATCATTAAATTTTTTAAGTTTAATCCTATTTCTTTAGTTGTATTTACAGCTATTTTCATGCCTCTTTGCATACGTTTCAACTTAATGCAGGGGTTTTTTACCAATATTGTTCTAGCTACACATTTTTTATTAGATGAAAATGTATCTTTAATCTTTGTTCTTGATCAATATCTTCTTTTATTAGTTGGAGTTCTTTGTGCTATTATCTCCAATTTATATATGCCTAGCCAAAATAATGAAATAGTCTCTCAATTGGAAAAAATTGATTCTATTATGAAAGATATTATTTTTGATTTTTCTAAAGCTCTAAAATATAAAGCAGTTTCTTTGAAGCAAGATGAACTTTTTGAAGAATTAAAAATCAATTTAGATGATTGTAAACAATTAGTTGAAATGGAAAAAGATAATCGATTATTTTTTAAAAAAGTTGATATTTCTAAAAATTATTCTTTAAAATTTTCAGAGTATGTAATCCTTTTAAAAATTAGAGAGTGTTTTAGCAAAATTTCCACAGATACATCAATCACATCTGAATTGGCCATAATTTTAAGAGATTTAGCTATGTTAAACTCAAATAACTACACTTATAATATTCTTTTAAGTAAAATAAAACGTTCTGAAGATAGATTTAAAAAAGAGATTGATGAGAATAGCTTAAATATTGAGAATAAAGCAACTTACTTCTTGCTTATAGAAAATATTAAAGAACTTATAAAATTAAGAATAAAAAATATTTTTTAAAGGAAACCTATAAAACATTTTTAACAATATCGTGAGTTAAAATTTTTTTGTTCTACCAATTAAGGAGGTTTTTATTATGAAGTCTGTTGATTATTTAAATTGGTCTTTATTAGTTTTTCATGAATTAGATTCAACTTATGAATCTTCTAAACAATTAGACATTCTTTTAGAATCTTTCTCTACTTCTTTTGTTGATAACGAAATTGATTTTAAAAGAGTTTATACATCTAATAAAGCACTTGCTGGAGTTATTTTATATTCAAATGAAAATCTAGAAGAATTAGTTAAATTTGTTAGAAAAACAAATCCAAAAATCCCAATTGTTGTGTTAACAGAAAAAGATTCTTCAAATATTTCCTTACAAGTTTTAAATTCAATAAATCTTGTGATGAATATTTTTGAAGATACTATCTCTTTTCTAGCAGGTCAATTAGAATTAGAAATTCAAAGATATATTGATACTATTAAACCTATTTTCTTCGGTAAGTTAATGGATTATACTCAAAAATTTAAGTATCCTTGGCACACACCTGGTCACGCTGGCGGGCTTATGTTTATGACTAACCCAATTGGAAAAATGATGCTTGATTTTTATGGAGAAAATACATTAAGATCAGACCTTTCTATCTCTGTTCCTGAATTAGGTTCTCTTTTAGATGATGAAGGTCCTGTTAAAGATGCTGAGAGTAATTCAGCTAGAGTTTTCTCCGCTGATAAAACTTACTATATTTTAAATGGAACAAGTTCAGTTAATCAGGTAATTTGGAAAGGAAGAGTTACTAAAGATAATTTAGCTTTTGTTGATAGAAACTGTCATAAATCTCTAAATTATGGAATGGTTATAACAGAAGCTATTCCTATGTACATGATCCCTAGAAGAAATAGTCTTGGTATCATCGGTCCTGTTAAATTAAATGAATTTACAAAAGAGTATATTGAAGAGATGATTAAGAACAATCCTAAATTAACTGATGACCAGAAAAAACAAAAAATTAAAATGTCAGCATTAACAAATTCTACTTACGATGGTCTTTGTTATAACGTTAATAAAATAAAAGAAACTTTAAATAATAATGTTGAAAATTTACACTTTGATGAAGCTTGGTATGCCTATGCTAAGTTCCACCCAATATATAAAAATCACTATGCTATGACTGAATCTGATAACTTTATCGAGCATCCCCCAATTTTTGCATCTCACTCTACACATAAGTTATTAGGGGCGTTTTCTCAAGCTTCTATGCTTCATGTTAAAGATGGAACTAAAGATAAGGTTGATTTTGTAGTCTTTGATGAAGCATATTTAATGTATGGATCAACATCTCCACAATATAGTATGATTGCTTCTTTAGATGTATCTACTGCTATGATGGATTTTTCTGGTAAAGAACTGATGAATGAAACTATTTTAAATGCTATTCACTTTAGAAAAAGAATTGCTAAATTAAACAAAGAATATGCTAGTTTTAATCAGTGGTTTTTCTCTTTATGGCAACCAGAAAAAGTTTTATACAATGGTGTTTTAACAAATTTTGAAGATGTTCCAGATAAATATCTTTTAGAAAATCAAAATTGTTGGACTTTAGACACTGATAATAATTGGCATGGTTTCAATGACATTGAAAAAAATTATGTCATGTTAGATCCAATTAAATTAACACTAAAATGTCCTGGTTTAAAAGTAAATGGAGAATATGAAGATATTGGTATTCCTGCTTCCATTTTAAGTAACTATATCATTGATAAGGGAGTAGTAAATGAAAAAACAGATACGTACTCTCTTTTATTCCTTCACTCTATTGGAACTACTATAACAAAACAAGAAGCTCTTATTAAAGTTTTAATGGACTTTAAAAAAGATTTTGATAAGAACACTCCTCTTGTTGAGATATTTCCAGATTTAGTTAACTCTTATCCTGAGAAATACTCCAATAAAGGATTAAAAGATCATTGTTTAGATATGCATAAATATATTATCGAGTCAAAACTTCTAGAGCTTATGGATAAAGCATTTCAAATTATTCCTAAGCAAGAACTAACACCTGCTGAAGCTTCTAGAGAGGTATTTAGGGGAAATATTGAACATATGCCTATTAAAAATTGTATGAACAGAGTTGCTGGAGTTATTGTGGTTCCATATCCTCCAGGAATTCCAGTTTTAATGGGTGGAGAAAAAATTGATGAAACATCTAAACCTATTTTAGATTTCCTTTTAGCAAGAGAGGAGTTTGAAAGAGTTTTCCCTGGATATTTTAGTGATATTCATGGAGTTGAAGCATTTATTGACAATGATGGAATCAGAAGATTCCATACTATGGTTATAAAAAATTAATTTTTAAGGAGGGTTTAAAATGGCTGATGATAACAAAAAACTTGGTTTAGTAGCTCTTACTGCCGTTGTTATTAGTGCTATGATTGGTGGTGGTGTATTTAACTTACCTCAAAACATGGCTCAATCTGCTGGTGCTGGTGCTATTACTATTGCGTGGGTTATAACGGGTGTGGGAATGTGGTTTGTTGCTAATACATTTAGAATTTTAGCTGAAGCTAGACCTGATGCTACAACTGGAATTTATGCCTACGGTGAACTTGGATTTGGAAACTTCACTGGTTTCCTTATGGCTTGGGGTTATTGGATCTGTAACTGTTTTGCAAATATTGGTTATGCAGTTTTACTAATGGATTCCTTAGATTATTTCTTCCCAGGATATTTTACTGGTGGAAATAACTTTAACTCAGTTATTGGTGGTTCTTTAGTTATTTGGATTATTTACTTTATCGTTTTAGCTGGTGTAAAAGGAGCTACTTCATTAAATACAATTGGTACTATTGGTAAGCTAGTTCCAATAGTATTATTCCTACTTATTACAGCTTTTTTCTTTAAAGTTGGATTCTTTTTCACTAATTTTTGGGGTACAGATACAATCACTACTCTTTCTGATAAACCTCTTGGTAGTCTTTTAAGTCAAGTTAAGGGTACAATGCTCGTAACTCTTTGGGTATTTATCGGAATTGAAGGTGCTGTTGTTGTTTCAGATAGAGCAAAGGATCAAGCTGAAGTTGGTAAAGCTACTCTTTTAGGATTTTTAGGATGTTTAATTCTTTATGTTTTATTATCTTTACTTCCTCTTGGACACTATTCTCAAGGTCAACTTTCAAATATGGCAGCTCCTTCAACTGCAGCTGTTTTAGGTGGAGTTGTTGGACAATGGGGAGATTGGTTAATGAATATTGGAGTTATGATAGCTATATTAAGTTCTTGGCTTGTTTGGACTATTATGCTTGCAGAGTTACCATTTGCTGCAGCTAAAGGTAAAACATTCCCAAAAGCATTTGCTAAAGTAAATAAAAATGATTCTCCATCATTCTCTTTACTTATCTCTAGTATTATTATGCAGGTTACTATGATTGTAGTTTACTTCTCTAATAATGCATGGAATTTAATGTTGAGTATTACAGGAGTAATGGTTTTACCTTGTTATATTGTTTGTACTGCTTATCTATGGAAAATCGCAGCTAAAAATGATAACTATCCAACTAACATATTTGCTAGTAGAAAAAATGCTGAAATTACGGGACTTTTAGGAACTATTTACGGGTTATGGCTTGTTTATGCAGCTGGATTAAACTATATGCTTTTAGCAGCAGTTATCTATGCTATCGGTATTCCATTCTTTATGAAAGCTAGAAAAGAGTTTGATCCTAGTAATCCTGAATTTAGTAAAGAAGAAAGAGTTTTCTCTATAGTTTTATTCATATTAGGAATTTTAGGATTAATATATTTAATCATGAATTATAAAGCTTTATTAGGTTAATGAAAAGAGATGAGTATAATGAATAGTCAAATAACAAGTAAGGTTCTAATGATTAAACCTGTTAAGTTTTATTACAATGCACAAACTGCAGTTAATAATGCTTATCAAAAAAATCTTGAAGAAAATCCAGAACTTGTAGAAAAAAAAGCATTAGACGAGTTCGATGCTCTTGTTAATAAAATGAAAAATGTTGGAATTGAAGTGGACGTTATTCAAGATACGTCCACTCCATATACACCTGATAGTATTTTTCCAAATAACTGGTTTAGTTCTCATCAAAACAATACACTTATTGTTTATCCTATGTTTGCTGAAAATAGAAGATTAGAGAGAACAAAATTTCTTCCAAATTTAAAAAAGCTTTTTTTTAATGAAACTATAAACATTATAGATTTAACAGCTTTTGAAAAAGAGAGTAAATTTTTAGAAGGAACAGGAGCTTTAGTTTTAGATAGAATCAATAAAATTGCTTATTGCTCTCTTTCTCCTAGAGCAAATGAGGATGTTTTAAATGAGTTTTGTAAATTAAATAACTATAAACCATTAAAATTTCATTCTGCACAAAATTTTAACGGTGTCTCTACTCCTATTTATCACACTAACGTAATGATGGGAGTTACTGAAAATTTTGTTGTAGTTTGTTTAGAATCTATTTCTAATTTAAAAGAAAAAGAAGCTTTAAAAAACTCCATTTTGAATTCAAAAAAAGAGATTATTGATATCTCTCTTAATCAGGTTTTAAAATTTTGTGGGAATGTTTTAGAATTAAAGAACTCTCACGGAGAATGTTATACATTGATGTCTAAATCAGCCTTTGAAGGCTTTACAAAAGAACAAATAGATGTAATTAAAAAAAGTTCTGAAATTATCTACTCAGATATTTCTACCATTGAAACTTATGGTGGTGGGTCTGTAAGATGTATGATTGCTGAGCTTTTTTAAAATAAAGGAGGAACAAAAATGAAAATTGACAAAACTGCGATTAGCTTTTATGAGGATTATTGTGATGGATATGGAGCTCCTGGTTCAACTGGAAACGGATATGTTTCAGTTTTAAAAGTTTCTGTAGGAACAGTTCCTAAAACAGATGATATTTTAATAGATGGTATTGTAGCTTATGATAGAGCAGAGGTTAACGATGCTTATGTTGGTCAAATCAATATGTTAACTGCTTCGTCTTTTTGTGGTCTTGCTGGACAAGTTTGGGGATATGATTTAGCAAAACATGATTCAATTGCTGAAGACTCTAATCCAACAGTTTTAGAAGTACCTCAATTTGATGGTTCAATTTTAAAAGTTTATGATGCTAAACCTCTTTTAGAAGCTGGTGTGGAACTTTTTGGAACTGAATCTAAAAGAAGATTCACTCCTCTTCCTGGATCACATATGATTTGTGCTAACAAGGGAGTTACTGCATATAGACCTACAGAAAATAGAGAATTTAAAGAAAATGAAGGATATGGTGTTTGGTGTTTTATCGCTATATCAATAGCTAAAGATAGAGACAAAGATGCTAGTTTATTTATTGAAGATGCTGGAATCTGGACTGAAAATGATAATCCAGAAGATTTAAAAAAATTCTTAGAAGATCATAGAAAAGCTATCGTTTGGTCTGTTGTTGAATGTGGAAAAGATTCTCATGTTGCATATGATAGAACTTATGTAGGATTTGCTTATACTATCATGAAGCCAGGAGAAATCGGAACATCTTTAACTTGTGGACCATATGTTACTTTAGCTAGAAAAGCTGTTCCTGAAAAAGGATTTGGAGAGTTAAATAATCTAACTCTTTCTCAATGGCTAGATGTTCAAGGATTAGAGCCTATTGTAAAAAAATAGTTCTAAATATTTAGGGAGGTTTTGGCTATCATGGAAAAAAAGAACTCTTTGGGAATTTTCACACTATCAACGATTGTTGTTGGCTCTATGATTGGCGGTGGAATATTTAATATGCCTAAAAACATTGCTCAATCATCATCTGCTGGAGCAGCAATAATTGGATGGTTAATCTCTGGTATTGGAGTTCTTTTTTTAGCCAAAACCTTTCAAATCTTAGCTAGTGAAACTCCTGATGTAACTGATGGAATCTATAAATACGCTAAAGAAGGGTTTGGAACTTTTTCAGGTTTTCATTCTGCTTGGGGGTATTGGATTTCAAATGTTATAAGTAATGCTAGTTATCCTGTTCTTTTGGTACAAACTTTAAATTATTTTTTTCCTAGTATTGGACCTATTAATAGTTTTAACGGTATTATTTTAGGAAGTATTTTAATTTGGATTGTTATTGGAACTGCCCTTGCTGGAGACGTTGGACTAAAACTTATAAATGTCTTAGCTACAATAGGTAAAGTTGTAGCTATTTTTTTAGGTATCGTTATATTGTATATTGGATTCACTCGACAAATATTTGTCAATGATTTCTGGGGTGGTTCATTTAATCATGCCACTATTTTTTCTCAGGTAAAAGGTTGTATGTTACAAACCTTATGGGCTTTTATAGGAATAGAAGGTGCTGTCGTCATTTCTGATAAAGCTTCAGATATTAAACTAGTTGGCAGAGCTACTATGATTGGATATTTTATATCTTTATTTTTGTATGTTTTTATTGTACTTTTAAGTTATGGTGTTTTAACTGATGCTGAATTAGCTGCACTTAAAGATCCTGCTTTATCTTATATTATTGAGGCTGTTATTGGTCCTGTTGGAGCTACCTTAGTTAATATAGCTGTTTTAATATCTGTTGGTGGTGCATGGCTTAGTTGGACTTTTTTAACAGCAGAAATTCCATATAATGTAGCTTTAGATGGTCTTTTTCCTAATTTTCTAAAAAAAGTAAACAAAAATGATGCCTGTTCTGGAGCTCTTTTTACAAATGGTATTTTAAAACAGGTTATATTTTTTCTTTCATTATCTGCTCAAAATGCATATCTTGTTATTACTAACTCTGCATCATGTATGATTCTTATTCCATATATTTTTTCATCATTATTTTTAATGAAAATTGCGATTAAACATGCTCATAAAAAATGTTTATACTGGGGTATAGGTGGAGTTGTTTATGGAGTTTGGATGATTTATTCATCTGGATTAAGTTATGTATTTCAATCATTAACCATTTATTCTTTAGGTACAATCTATTTTTTATTTGATACCAAAAGAAAAACAGGATATTTTTTTCAAGATATTAAAGAGAAACTTATAGCTTTTATAATTTTAGTTTTAGGTTTTATTTCTTTTTACAATATAATATCTTAAATAAAAAAGAGAGTCGATACAAACTCTCTCTTTTATTATATATTTGAATTAAATAATCTTTCAAATTTAAACTCATTTTCTAAAAATACTTTCACTATATTTGGATCAAAACTTTTTCCACTTTCATTTTTAATTATCTCTATAGCTTTTTCATGAGTAAATCCGTCTTTATAAATTCTTTTTTGTCTTAATGCATCATATACATCTACAACTGATACAATTCGCGCTTCTAATGGTATTTCTAATCCTTTTAAACCACGTGGATAGCCACTACCATTCCACTTTTCATGATGATATCTCGCTATATTTTCAGCCATTATACTTACACCTGATTTTTTAATAATTTCATATCCTATTTCAGGATGCTCTTTTATTGTTTTAAACTCTTCTTCAGTCAATTTTCCTGGTTTTTTTAGTATACTTCTATCTATACCAATTTTCCCAACATCATGAAGTGATGCAACTTTCCCTATTTCTTCATAGAACTTTTTGCTACAACCTAATTTATTAGCTAAAAGTTCCGAATATAAATTTAATCTTTTTATATGATTTCCTGTTTCTAAATCATTAAATTGATTTACTGCTTCTAAAGATGAAACTAAAGATAACATTAAGTCTTCATATTTTCTTTTTTCTACTAAATTTTTTCTTCCTTTATACAATAAAATAAAGCTAATAAACAAAATTCCCATTGAAAATATAAGAACCTTTTTAGATTTATCTGTTTCATAGCTATTCTTTTCTAAATAAATATTTTTACTCATATTTTCATTTAAAAAACTAGCCGAAATATCTTTTAAAGCTTCATAAAGTTCCTTTTGATCTCTATTTACAACCATTGAAACATCATACTTTTTATCTAAAATACCTGCAATTTTTATCTCTTTATCATAACCAGTATTATATAGTTTATTAATCAATGTCTTATAATCGCCAATACTATAGTCCGCCTCTTTTTTTCTTACTTTCTCTATTGTTTCATCCATATCCTTAGCATAGATAAAATTTTCTTCTTTTAAAAATTTTCTTAAGTAATCCATATAATATGAATTTTCTACAACTGCAAATCTTTTTTTTCTTGCTTCCACTAAATTATTTATAAAGCCCTCTTCTTTTCTATTAAAAATAACAGGTGTTAGTGTGTAATATGGATTTGTATAATTTTCATTGTCTCTTATACTACTTTCTGTTGTTGAAGCAACTGTTATATCACTATTTTTCCAATCTTCCTCTTTTGAATAAAATATTTTTTTTACTTGAATACCTAAAACTTCTCCTACATCTTTTAAATACTCAATGGCTAGTCCTTTTTCTTCTCCATCCTCTATATAATAAAGAGGATAATTAGTTTTTTCTGTTGGAAAAACTACATCTATTGATTTTTCTTTTAAATTCACATATCTATCTTTGAATTTATCCTTGTAGTATTCTCTTCTAGAATCACTTATCATATTTTTTAATGTTTCTGGTGAAATCTCTTCAAAATATCTCTTTAAATCTTTATAAAGTTTTTTTTCACTTTTTGGGACTGCTAGTGTTGTTACCATAATAGGGATTCTATTTAACTCTATTTTACTTAAGTTATCTTTAAATCCATATTGATTATCTGCTACAAATCCATCGATCTCTCCATCTTTGAGCATTTGTAGTCCTTTTTCACGAGTTTCTATATCTATTATGTCACTGTATAAAAAATCATACTTCTCTAAAAATTCTTTATCTAAATATGTTCCTTTAATAACTCCAACTCTTTTTTTATAAAAATTTGTAATATCTATAAAGTTATTATTTAAAAAATACATATTTGCTTTCAAATAAAAAAATGTGGGAATAAAATAATATTTTTCTCTTCTTTCTTCATTCTCTATTAAATCCATTATTAAAGTATCTTTACCTTTTTCCATATCTAAGATCAGATTTGTATCTAATTCTCTTAAATTTAAGTTTATTTTCTTTTTTTTATTAATGTCCTCAAATATTTTTGGATATAATCCTTTATATTCATTTTTTTCTTTATAGAAGAAAAAACTATTTTCATTTTCTAATAAAACTACATGCTCTTTTCCCATTAAAGTTGTACATAATAAAAAAGAAAAGAGTAGAAATTTTAGCATGTGTTCGATCTCCCCCTAACTTATTTTTTTTAATTATACTATAATTTTAATGAAAAAGTAATCATAAAAAGATTAATTTTAGTTCCCATGAATAAATTGACAAATTAACCAAGATAATATATCATTAAGACATAAACAAAAGCATTTTAGAAAAAAAGAAAAAAGGAAATACAGATTTATCTTGTATTCTCTAGAAGATGTACAAATATTTATCGAACTTAATTTAAAAAAAAATATAAATTTTTAGGAGGTTTCCAAATGGCAGTTAAAGTAGCGATTAATGGATTCGGAAGAATTGGAAGATTAGCATTAAGATTAATGATGAACAACCCTGAGTTTGAGGTAGTAGCAATAAACGACTTAACAGACGCAAAAACTCTTGCTCACCTTTTCAAGTATGATTCAGCACAAGGTAGATTCAACGGAACTATCGAGGTTATCGAAGGAGGGTTCTCAGTTAACGGAAAAGAAATTAAAGTTTTAGCTGATAGAGATCCTAAAAACTTACCATGGGGAGAATTAAACGTAGACGTTGTTCTTGAGTGTACTGGATTCTTCACTTCTCAAGAGAAAGCTGGACTTCACTTAGAAGCTGGAGCTAAAAAAGTTGTTATATCTGCACCTGCAACAGGAGATATCAAAACTGTAGTATTCAACGTAAACCACCAAATTTTAGATGGTACAGAGACAGTAATTTCTGGAGCTTCTTGTACAACTAACTGTTTAGCACCAATGGCTAACGTATTAAATAAAGAGTTTGGAGTTGTAGAAGGATTAATGACTACTATCCACGCTTATACAAATGACCAAAACACATTAGATGGACCACACGGTAAAGGAGATTTAAGAAGAGGTAGAGCTGCTGCTGCTAACATCGTTCCTAACACAACTGGAGCTGCAAAAGCAATCGGATTAGTAATC
>NZ_CAMQXC010000043.1 GCF_947038635.1 uncultured Cetobacterium sp.
TTATCAGATAGAATAATAAATAGTTGAAAAATAAAAAAAATGTAGTATAACCATATTGTAAATTATATTTTAATAGAAATAGGTAAAAAAATAGATACAGTATGGAGGTGTAAAATGAATACAAGTTATATGGAAATAACTTTAAAATTTATTGTGTTAAAAGAATGTTCCAAAGATGAGATATTAAAAAACGCTGTGAATATAGTGGATAAATACATCTGTAAATATTCAGAGGAATACCACAAAAAACAAACTTTAAAAGATTATTGTGTTTCAAGAATAGAACCAGCACTTTCTAACATTTACAAAAGAGGAGATGTAGTTTCTATAAAAGTTAGAAGTGATAAAAAAGAGATTATAGAGCAATTTAAAAATGATTATATAGAAAATGATTTTTTAAAAACTATTTTGATAGACGAGAAGTTGATTTTTAATAAAAACAAAATCTCAGAAATTTATACCCTAACACCAGCAATTTTTTCATCAGATTCTGATAATAAATATACGTTGAGTGATCGAAAAAATTTAGATGAGTTAAAAAGAGCTTTAATAAAAAATGGAAGAGCTAAGAGCCAGTTAGATGAAGAGTATGATTTTATAGAAAGCATTGAAATTAAAAACTCATATCCAATATCTATAAAGATAACTAGAGATGTTAATGAAATAGTTTATTTAGCTGATAAGTTACAAATAAAAGTTAAATCAGATGAAGTATCCCAAAGAATAGTTAATGCTCTTATAACTAAAGGACTTGGAAGACACTGTACTTGTGGAAATGGATTTATAAATTATAAAAAATAGGAGGAGCTATGAGAAGAATATATGGAGTAATTGGAACAGATGTAAATAATGGAATGTTCAATGCGGATTTTACAGGTGGATGTAGAAGAAATTTTAATGGAGAGTTAGTTCACTCTGATGTTTCTCTTAAATATTGTTTTAGAAATCAGTGGTTTTTAAAAGAGGGAGCTGATTCTGTTTTAGCCTATACAAAATATGATGGGAACTTAAATCCATTGACTTTAGAAAAAAACTTTTCTGAAAAGTTTCCAAAACCTGAAAAAACAAAATCAGGTGTAAAGTCTCAATTACTAACGTATAGAGATATTAAAAACTTTGGAATTGCTTTTGTTGTAAAATCAATAAATATATCTTTAACAGGACCAGTTCAAATTGGGTGGGGTATAAATATAAATGAGTTAGCTGAGGAAAAAACTATTCAAATAACATCACCATTCTCATCTAAAGAGGGAAATGGTCAAACAACATTGGGAACTCAAAATATAGTTGAAAATGCTCTTTTCATAGCTCCTTTTGTTGCGACATTGGGAGAGGAATACACAGATGAGGATTTTAAAGACTTTGTAAATATATCTAAAACTGCTGTTACAAATACACAATCAAGAAGTATGATGGGATGCAATAGTGCATTTTCCCTAGTAGTGGAGCTAGAGGACTCTATAATAGCTACAGATTTTTTAATGGATAGAATATCTTTAAAAGATAACCAATTAACTTTTAACTTTGATGGATTAAAATTAAAAGAGGCTAATTTATATGTAAATCTATATAAATATGAAATTAAAATTTTAAATGCTTGTGTAGATGTTAATATTGAAAATCTATTTTAAAAGGAGATGTATATGGAAATTTTAAAAATCTCTTTAGGAGGTAGAGTAGCTCATTTTGGAATAAATGGAACTAACGATAAAAATAACAGATACTCTTTCCAACATATAACAGGATCCAATATAAAAGGTATTTTAGGAGCGATAGCTGGATACAATGGTTGGAATGAGTTAGATAAAAAAGCTAGTATTCCAGAATTTTTAGAAAAATTAAAAGATTTAGAATATGGAGTAATTCCCAAAAAACCAAAATTTAATAGTACAATTCAAAAATATAATAATACAACTGGGGTTAATAAAGATGATAAAGGTGGAACTTCTTTACAAATAACAGAGGAGTTTTTAGAAGAGGTTAGTTGGGATATTTATCTAAAAAATCTTCCACTTGAGGTAAAAAACAGTATTTTAAATGGAGTAAGTGTCTATCCAACCTCTTTAGGAAAAAAAGGATGTTTTATTAATAAGTTTGATATTGAGATTTTAAGAGGAGATGAGATTGAATCTAATAAACTTCAGAGTATATTTCCTGCTGAATTTTTAAAAGAGGAGGACTTAAGTTTAGAGTTTAATCTATTGGATGATGACTTTTTAGAGGACGATTTTGTATTCTTATACAGTGAGGATTTTTTTCAAGAAACTAAAAATTATGCAATTAGTAAAAACACTTTAAAAGAAAAAGTTAAGTGCATAAGTGTAGATGAAAAAAATATCTATATGATAGGTGGTAATTTATGAAGAAACACCTATTAGATTTCTATGAAAAATATAATATAAAAGATATTGTTTTTAGAGAGTGGATTTTAAAAGATTCTTTGGTAGTATTAATTGATGCAAGTGGTGAGATAAAATCAATTTTTCTTGCTGATAAAAATAATAAAAGTGATATAAACTATTCAAAAGTAGCAAAATATGATTTATATTCTTTAACTCTGGGATCTAATTACTCAGTTATACAAAAATCTGATAGTAATAACGAGTATTCTTTTATGTTCAAAAAAGAGAAAAAATCAGAGGATAATATAGCTTTATTAGAGAGTTATAAAGAAAATTTAAAAAAGAAGTTAGAAGTAGATTTAGCTAAAGGAATTGGTAAAGTTCTACCAAATCTTTTAAAAAGAGAAGAGTTTAGAGATTTAAAAGATGGAAGTTGGGTGAAAATATTTACTGAACTTGATGAAGAAAAGTATATGGAAGCTTATAAAAGGTATATTAAGTCTAGAGGTGAAATGGATATATTTTTAAATACTGCAAATTACAAAAAGCCATACCTTTCAGATAATGCTACAACTATAACTAAGAATATCCAAAAGGCTCAAGGAGAGGAGTTAGAAAAATTTGCATTTTTAGATAAATTCTTTTACTTACAAGTAAAGCAAAATAAAACTTTTATCTATTATGACGATCTTGATTCTGAAAACTTTAAATGCTGTAGTAGAAAAGATGTTGATAAAAATATTGGATTTAAAGGTTATCTAATAGAGGTCGGTCAGGATAATGGAAGAGGAACACTTATAAATTTTAAGAGTGTAAATAAAAAAATATATAAGGATATAACACTGCTACCCCTATATAAATCAGAACATTTATCAACTATGAAAAAAGAGATTCTAAGCTTCCAAGATTTTATCAATTTCATGTATGTATTTTTTAAAATTGATTGGGATGATAAAAACAAAAGATCAAGAGATGTAAACTCTCAGATGATTTTAGATTCACTAGATTCTTTTGTAATATATGGAACAACAATACCATTTAAACATCTAAAGAGATACTTTTTAAATGTGATAATTAAAACATTTTTTAGTCATGATAATATAAAGGTTATGAACCAACTAAATCTTTTTAATACGATTTACAAGGAGGAGTATATGGAGTGTTCTAGTTTAAAATTAGGAAGGGTTATTAGATACTTAGAAAGAAAAGTAGCTAATGGTTTCGGAGATTATAGAGGATACTTTAGAGATATGAATTTCAAAAGTGCTAAAAGATCTTTAGAACAATTGATAGCATATCATCATCATAATGTCTATGCATGTAAAAATCATCAAATTTTAGAAAAAGATATTCTTGAAGTTTTAAATACAGATGATAGTTTAAAAGTTGACAATGTTCAATTATTAAAGGGGTATTTAGAGGAGATAAAATATTATGGAGATAGAAAAGAAGAGGATTTATGCTCACAAGAGAGTAATCAATAATAATATTTTTTACGAAGATCTTGAAGCTCATGGAGCTTTAACAAGAGAATATGCAAAAGAGATTTCATATAAAGATATAGTTGAAAAATTAGGCTACAATTATGAAGAGTTTTTAAATGGGGTAGAAGCTCATGATTTAGGAAAACAAAATTTAAACTTTCAAAAAAAGATTAAAAATATCTCTAAGAGTGGAGATACAAGGCATTCAATTTTCTCTGCAATACTTTATATTGAAAAGAACTTAAAAGTTTTGAATAAACAGATATTTTTAAATGCATATGTCATTTATAAACATCATTCAATGCTAACAGATATTAAGGATTTCAATTTAGAGTTAGAGAGTATAGAGCAGTTTAAACAACTTTTACAAAATGAGATATCTTTTAAAAAAGTTTTATTTGAAAAGTGTTTAGATAATTTAAAGAAAAATTTTGAATTTAAAGATTACCTATATGTCAGATACTTTTTTAGTGTTTTAGGAAGTGCTGATATCTTTGCTACACAAGAGTTTATGAGTGGCTATAAATTTGAGAGGTGCAAAGAGTTTTCAGAGTTAAAAGAGTATTTGAAAAAAGATGAGATTTTGGAAAATGTTAAAAATGGAAGATTGGGAACTGGAATAAATGAGCTTAGAAGTACAATGGCTTTAGAAGCTATGAGAAATTTTGAAGGTGGTGTATCTCTATTAGAAGCTCCAACTGGTTGTGGAAAAACAAAAACGGGATATCTTTTAGCTGAACTTTCAAATAAAAAAAGACTTTTTTATGTGGCTCCATTTAATAACATCAGCAATCAAACATATAAAGAGCTATTATCTTTATTTCCCATAGAGGATGTGGGATTAATAAATTCACTATCAGAGATATCTTTAAATTTTAATGATGAAAGTGAAATAATAGAGGCTTACAATAATTATTACTATTTAAACTCGCCTATTGTTGTGACAAGTGGAGTAAACTTTTTTAATATCTTATATTCTAATAAAAAAAAGGACATTTTAAGCTTTTATACACTTGCTAATAGTTGTATAATTATAGACGAGATTCATGCATTTAATTTAAATCTTTGGAAAACATTTTCTTTAGATATATCAATACTATCTAAGATTTTTAATATTGATTTTATAATAATGAGTGCGACTCTACCAAATTTAAAAATATTTTCTAATAAATTTAATAATCTTATAAAAAATAGAGATTATTACTTTAAAAGTAGCTATTTTAAGGATAGAGTTGAACCAATTTTAATAGATATTCAGAACTTAGATGATTTAAAAACAAAAATTATTGAACTTTCAAAGGAGCACTCAAAAATTTTAATTGAGTTTATTAATAAAAAAAGTGCATATGAATTTTATGAAGTGTTAAAAAAAGAGTTTGGCTCTAGCTCTAAAGAGATTTTATTGATAACTGGAGATACTAAAAATCAGGAAAGACAGGATATCTTATCTAAAACAGAGAGTAAAACAAAGGTTTGGGAAGGTATCTTAATTGGAACTCAAGTTATAGAAGCTGGAGTTAATATAGACTTTGATATTGGATTAAAGGATATATCTATTTTAGAGAGTGAAGAGCAATTTGCAGGAAGAATCAATAGAAATGCTTTGAAAAAAGGTTCAAAGGTTTATTTTTTTAACTATTTTGATGCTAAAAAAATTTTAACAAATGATGTTAGAGCATCTCAGGAGTTGACTCTTATGGATGGCAATATCTTTGAAAACTTTAAAAATAAAGAGTTTCTGCCTTTTTATGAAAAAGTTATGGGATTTTTAGATTTAAAAAGTGAGTTTAAAGATTATTGGAATTTTGAAGAAAAATCAAAGTTTATGAGGCTTATAGATAATGATGGAGAAACTGTTTTTGTTTTGAGTGAGGAAACAGGAGAGATTTTGGAAAAATATAATGAGATTTATGAAAATATGGAGATTAGCTTTTATGAAAGAGCTATAAAATTAAAGAATTTAAGAAGTAAGATAATAGATAACTCTATCACTTTATATCGTGGAGATGATAGATTGGAAAAAGTTGAAAGAAAAAATGGAGTAAGCTATTTAAAATCTGTCGACCTCTAATAAGGAGAATTTATTGGGAGATCGACAGATGATGAGACTATTCAATTATAGAGAGAGCTTTCTAAAAGAGTATAAAAAGTTAAGAGAAAAGCCAAATAAATTTCTTCTTCGATAAATTACCCTCTATACACTCTCAATTAGAGAGGGCTTATACTAGCATGGGGTTTTAGATTAACTAAGTAGTTTGTAAATTTTATTACTCATGATTATGTTGAAAATTTAGTTGCTGTTTTAGATTAACTAAGTAGTTTGTAAATTTTTTAGGACTGGTTACATGATAAGGTATTTCAATTGTTTTAGATTAACTAAGTAGTTTGTAAATATCTCATCCTCATTAACTATTTCACTTTTTATAATTTCGGTTTTAGATTAACTAAGTAGTTTGTAAATATGATAAAAAAGTTGCTAGAGTTCTTCAATTAATGGTTTTAGATTAACTAAGTAGTTTGTAAATGCTTATAAGATATGTTTTTCTCCTATTTCTATTTAATGGTTTTAGATTAACTAAGTAGTTTGTAAATGTTGTAGACTCTTTTATCTTTAACCTTATATGATTGTTTTAGATTAACTAAGTAGTTTGTAAATGTTTTAGTGCAAACTTTGACTACATCCTCTGCCATAGTTTTAGATTAACTAAGTAGTTTGTAAATAAGGACAAACAATAATACAATATTTGACACTAAATGTTTTAGATTAACTAAGTAGTTTGTAAATACAGATAATTTAGATTTATCATCAAAGAACTTAGTATAGTTTTAGATTAACTAAGTAGTTTATTGAGGAATAATATCTCTGAATATGATATTATTCCTTTTTACTATAAACTAAATTAATTTTATTAGAATTTATTTATTTTACCAAAAAAGTTTTTAATTTATTTTTTATTTTTTCTAAGTCACTACAAGTCAAAATAGGTATCAGTTTGTTAATTTCATCAACATCTAAATTCCACCACTGAAGTTTTTCTAAAATTTTAATCATTTCATCATCAAATCTTTTTCTAATCTCTTTAGCAGGATTTCCAGCTACAATAGTATAGGGTGGGACATTGCTACCAACTGTACTATTAGCACCGATAATCGCACCATCTCCAATTTTTACACCAGGTAAGATAGTAGTGTTTTGACCAATCCAAACATCATTTCCAACAACAGTATTCCCTTTTATAGGCATTTCTGACAAAGATGGAGCTTGTTGATTCCATCCTTCTAGAATATAAAATGGAAATGTTGAAACAGCATTCATCTGATGATTAGCACCATTCATTATAAAGTTAACACCTTTAGCAATTTGACAAAATTTTCCAATAATCAATTTATCTTCACAAAAATCATAATGATGAGATACATGACTTTCAAAATCGGTATCTCCAAAATATGTAAATTCTCCAACAATAATATTCGGGTTTTTAATTGTTGGTTTAATATATGTTAAAGTTTTTACTCCTGGAATAGGATAAATCTTATTCGGATCAGGCATTGTTCTATTTTTCAATATAATCACCTCCATTTTATTATAAAATTTTCTTTAAAATACTACAAGTTTATTTTTTCAATTTGGTTTATAAAATTTATATAAGTTGAGAGTGCTTTAGTTATTTGAATCACTATATAAACTTAAGAACTTCTCATTAAAAGGTATTTCAACAATCAACCGTTCAGATAGTTTACCGATACTCTTTCTTTTAATTTTTATACCTTTTAAATCTTTTGTATTTTCACAGTGAGTTCCACCACAAGGAACAATATAGTTATCACATTTCCAATATAGAGCTTCGTTTTCTTCTGGATGAGGGAATACCTCTATTGGAATATTTTTTTCTATATATTCGTTGCAACGAGTTTCTATGTTTGCTATTTGTTCAGGAGTAAATTTAAAATCTATTGAAAAATCTAGTCTTCCATATTTATCAGTTATTTTAGCACCAACAATTTTTTTATCAATACCTGAAAACATCTCTTCTAATACCATTAAAGCCAAATGTAAACCAGAGTGGTGAAGAGTTGTCTGAGCTCTTTTTAAATGATCCAATTTTATAAGAAACTTTTCATCTTTTTCAAATTCAAAACTACTATTAATATGATGAACAATTTGATTCTCTACCTTTATACTAGGAAAATCGTTTAAAAAGATATTTCTTCCTTTAATTTTAGTTGTATTATAAAAGGGGATTTCAGACCCATCTTTACATCTAATTAATGTTCCAACATCTCCTATTTGTCCACCTCCTTCTGGATAAGCAATAGATCTATCAAATATTAATCCATTCTCTATACTTTCAATTAAAATTGCTTCACATGAAGTTTGAAACTGATTTTTATAATATATTTTTTCTGTTTTCATAATTGGCTCCTTTTAAATTTAATTTACAAATATTAAAAAAAATAGTATAACAGTGATATCGGTGGAATATATTTTTAATTCTACAAAACCATAACAAATATGTCAATGTTATATAGTAAAAACTGTAGTACTACAGATGGAGGCTTTATGAAGGTTAATTTAGAACAAAAGAAAATACCTATCTATTTAAAAATTTATGAGGAGTTAAAAAATAAAATTGAAAAAAATGAATATCCAGAAAATTCAAAGCTGCCATCAATTAGACAGCTTGCTCTAAAATATAAATTAAATAATATTACAATTATGAAAGCTTTTACTCTTTTAGAAAAAGAGGGATATATTATAAAAAAACGTGGTGTTGGGATATTTGTAAAATCTAAAGAATTTTTATTTTATAACACTGCATCAAATAACCTTATTGAAACTTTCAAGGTAGGACAACTAAAAGACAATAATCTCATTAATTTTGCAAGTGGAACTCCTTCTGAAGATGTTTATCCATTTGAAATTTTTAAGAAGTTGTATAATCAAGTTTTAGAAGAGTGTGGTCCTAAAATTATGCTATATCATCCTACTCAAGGTTTAGATGAGCTTCGAGAAACTATTAAGCAAGATATTGAAGAAAAAGGAATTTTTGTATCAAAAGATGATATTCAAATAACTAGTGGTTCTCAGCAAGGATTAGATTTAATATTAAAAACTTTTTCATCTAAAAGAAAAAATAAAATAATTGTAGGAAATCCAACTTATCATGGAGCTTTAAATACCTTTAAAACAAATTGTAAAATTTATCCTGTAGAAATAGAAGAGGATGGATTTAATCTTACTCAATTAGAAAATATTTTATCTGAAGAAAAAATCTCTTTTATATATACAACAATGGATTTTAGTTGTCCCACAGGTATTTCTTGGAGTGAAGAAAAAAAACAAAGATTAATTTCATTAGCTAGGAAATATAATACTTTGATTGTTGAAGATGATTTTGCATCTGAACTTTCTTTTAATAATATCCCTAAAACATCTATAAAATCTTTGGATTTGGATAATAAAATTGTTATTTATATTAAGTCATTTTCTAAAATAATTATGCCAGGATTGAGATTAGCATATATGATAGCACCGCAAGAGCTTATTTCTAAAATCGTGACTGTAAAATTTACTACAGATATAACTACATCAGCTCTTGACCAAAAAGTTTTAGCTCATTTTTTAAAGAATGGCTTTTTAAAATCACATGTAGCGAATTTGTTTAAAATCTATAGTGAAAGATACAATGCTTTAATTGAAGAATTGAAACAAGTACCATATATAGAGGTTGTTTATAATATTAACGGCGGATTTTATATTTGGATAAAACTAAGTGAAGATATTGATTCAAGTAAGTTTTATTTAAAGTGCAAGGAAAATAATATTTTGCTTCTTTCTGGAAATGTTTTCTTTTTAGATAATCAAAAAAATCAATATTTTAGACTTAGTTTTGCTACAACAGATATTCCTGAAATTATAGATGGGATAAACCGTTTAAAAATAATAGCTAAAAATATTTGACAATTTAATATATTTGTAATAGTATTGTTTAAATTAAATTAAATTAAAAATAGGGGGGATTTTAATGAAAGTTGAAATGAAAAAAATTAGTGCCCAAGATGGAATGGATGTTTATAACTTTCTTTGTGATATAGGGGAAGGTGAAAATGGATTTATTATGACACCACCTAAAAATGAAGAGGATTTTAAAAACTTACTAAATAAATACATAAAAGATTCTGAGAAAAATCAACCATCTGGAAGAGTGCCACAAGACATATTTTGGATGTATGTAAATGATGAAATCGTTGGAATAATTAAGATTAGACCTATATTGAACGAGAATCTTTTAATCAATGGTGGGAATATGGGATACAGCATATCTCCAAAATATAGAGGAAAAGGATACGGAAAACTAATTGTAAAAAAAGGATTAGAGATTTTAAAATCAAAGGATACAATGGAAGCTTTAGTGACTGTGCATGATGACAATATCCCTTCTAGAAAATCAGTAGAATCAAATAATGGAGTCTTACAAGATATAAATAACAATATATGTAGATATTGGATAAGAAATTATTAAAAAGTGTTCTTTAAAATAGAAGTAAAAAAGAGATATACTTTTGTATATCTCTTTTAAAAATACTTAATCTAGTTAAGCTACAACTGTATCTTTAGCCAATATCTCCAATTTTTTAACATTAACCTTATAACCTTTTTTCAATTTTATAAGCACCCCTTGTTCTAAAAACTCTTTAAAAATATATAGTAGTTGTCTATAGCTAACTCCTAGATATTCAGCTGTTTCTGTATGTTTTTCTAAATATATTTCATTACTTTGAGACATTAAAATATATCCAGCTAATCTATTTTTCAAACCATAATTTTGATTTTTAGAATGAAAATAAGTTCGTTCTAACATTTTATTCCCAATAAATTTAGATAGAGCAAATAAAAATTGAGTGTCTTTAGTTAACTCTTTTTTAGCCAGAGACATATCAATTGAAACAAAAATTGATTCTGTTATTGAAATAACCTCTTTAGGATCCTTTTCAATTTCTAAAAAACTTAGCTCTCCTAGATACTCACCTTTCTTTACAAAATGAATTATTGACTGCTTTCCATCTTCGTGGACAAAAATTATCTTAGCTCTTCCTTGAATCATAAATCTCAATTTTTCAAGAGAGTCGTTATAGAAAATAATTTTTTCCCCTGGATTAAAAACTTCAATCTCCATCTTAGAAGTAAGGGAACCAAAAATATTACCATAGTTATCAATATTTGACTTTAAATTCTTATTTATATTTTCCAATGAAAATTTTTTCATAATTTCCTCCATAATGTGCAATATTTCATATTATTATAAAACTATTTCAACTAAAATAATAGTGTAATTATTTTAGAATTTTATATAAATTTATCCACAAATAAAAAGGAGATTATTCAATGAAACTAATTTTAAATATCGTAAAATCTTATATTTTTTACATAATTTCAGCCCTTGGTGTTAGCTTGGGAATAGTTGCAAATATAGGTGTGAGTAGTTATAACTCCATGAACTTAGCTGTTGCAACCATGAGTGACATAAAGGTTGGAACTATCACTATATTTTTCAATATAATATTTTTATTAATCTATATGATATTAACTAAATTTAGTGAAAAATATAAATATTTAATACAAGGAATTTCTGTTTTTATGTTTGGAATTTTTGTTAATTATTTTACATACAATATATTAAGTGGCCTATCCTCTCTTGGATATATTCAAAGAGTCTTACTTTTTAGTGGAGGAACAGTAATAAGCGGGTTGTCTATAGGTATTATTATCTATTATAATATAATAACTTTTCCTCTTGAAAACGTATGTATAAAAATATCTCAAATGACTAAAATTTCATTTATGAAATTGAGATATTTAGTAGATATTTTTTCTCTTATTATTTCAGTAGGAATATCAATGGTTGGAGAGCTTCCAATCTATGTTAGGGAAGGGACGATAATAAGTATGTTCATTTTATCTTTAAGCATAAATCTTGCAAAAGATTATGCTGAAAAAAATAACGGGGTGAAATCATGAAATACAATACATTAATTTTTGATGCAGACGACACTTTATTTGATTTTAAAGCATCAGAAATGGAAGCTTTAGAAAAAACTTTAATTGGTTATGGAATCAATTATGATAAGGAATACCATTTGCCAATATACAAGGAGATAAATACTAAAATATGGAAAGAGTTAGAGGATGGAAAAATAACTCAAAGTGAGTTAAAAATAGAAAGGTTTAGAAGATATTGCAACCATTTAAACTATACCTTTGATCCATATGATTTTGCAGATAAATATATGGATAATCTTTCTAAATCTTCAATTCTTTTTCACGATAGCTTAGATTTAATAAAGGAGTTACACGGAAAATATAAATTATTAATTATAACTAATGGATTAACAAAAGTTCAAAATGGAAGAATTAGAAACTCTTTAATAGCTCCATACTTCAATGATATTATAGTTTCTGAAGAGGTAGGTGTTTCAAAACCAAATCCTGAAATATTTAAAATAGCTTTAGAAAATAACCAGATAGAAAATTTATCAGATATCCTAATGATTGGAGATAGCTTAAGTTCAGATATAAAGGGTGGAATAAACTTCGGAATTGATACTTGTTTTTATAATCCCAAAAAGGTTTTAATAAATAGTGAAATTAAACCAACGTATGAAATTTCAGATTTAAAAAGTCTTTTAAACTTAGTATCTAAATTCAAATAAAAATGTTATACTGACGTTGCATACAATATCTATATTGTTAAAACAAAATTTATCAGGGAGATTTAAATGGAAAATAATCAAAAAGGAATGTTGTATTCTTTAAGTGCATTTATAATTTGGGGACTTTTTCCTTTGTATTGGGTAAATTTGAAAAAAATACCAGCTCTAGAAATCGTTTCACACAGAATAATTTGGTCTTTTTTCTTTTTAATTATATTTGTTATTCTAAAAAGAAAAAAAAGTGAGTTAATGGAAGTTTTTAAAAATAAAGAAACAATAAAGTATATTGTTGTAGCTGCCACATTTAACTGTGCTAACTGGATGTCGTATATATATTTAGTTAATAGCAATCGTGTTTTAGAAGCGAGCTTAGGATATTTTATAAACCCGCTGCTTTTAATTCTTGCTGGAAGATTTATTTTTAAGGAAACACTGAGTAAATATCAAAAGATTGCAATTGTTTTAGCCACTTTAGGAGTGTGCTATATGTCTATTATTTATCAAAAGTTACCACTGTACTCTCTTTTAGTAGCTGGAACTTTTACAGGTTATAGTATTGCAAAAAAGAAAATAAAAATTGATCCAATTTTAGCATTGACAATTGAAACTCTTGTGTACTTTCCAATGGCGATTTTGTACTTACTAATGATAAAAGGTGGAAGAGGAATGGAAGCAACAAATTTTGATAAAATTTTACTAATGGGAGCAGGGCTTGTAACTGTAATACCACTTTTCCTTTTTTCTTTGGGAGCAAAATTATCAAAACTATCATCTATTGGATTTTTTCAATATCTTACGCCAACATTAGTTTTATTACTTGGAGTTTTCGTATTTGAAGAGAATTTTTCTACGGTTCATGCTGTAACTTTCTCTTTAATTTGGAGTGGATTAATTATATATACAGTCTCTCTTTTTAAAGTAAATAGGAAGCTACAAAATAATCAGTTATAAAAAAGAGAAGCTAGAGCTTCTCTTTTTCTATTATTTAATTATTTAACAGTAATTACTCTTTCTTCTAATTGAGGAGATACAGTTCCTCTCTTTGAAATATAATCTATCATTGCAGAATAAACCATATATCCACCTTTTCCGACTCTATCTGTTCCTTCTAAGAATGAAGAGAATCCATCTCCACCATTAGCTAAGAAATCATTTGTTGCAACTCTATATTTTTTGTTTTTATCTATATTTTTCCCATTAATTGTTAACTTAGTAATTCTTTTTCCAACTTCTTTTTCAGGATCATAAGTCATTCTAACTTCAGATGATACTTGTAAAACTCCA
This sequence comes from uncultured Cetobacterium sp., assembly GCF_947038635.1. Taxonomy (GTDB): domain Bacteria; phylum Fusobacteriota; class Fusobacteriia; order Fusobacteriales; family Fusobacteriaceae; genus Cetobacterium_A. The sequence continues at coordinate 13,823 of NZ_CAMQXC010000043.1, forward strand.
TTAGTAAGTCCTGCAGCATGTTCAAACATCTCTTTTACTTGTGTACCAGTTAAATCAAGAATTGTTAATTCATTTGGAAAAGGTGCGGCACTTATGATACTTCCAAAAGTTATCTCTCCAGATTCAATATCATTTCTTATTCCACCACTATTTGTTACAGCAAATTCTGATCCAAATTCTTTTCCAGCTTCCATAAGTGAATCGGCAAAAAGATTTCCAAGAAGAGATTCAGTTCCATATGAACGTGTTAAAGTTTTATCTGTTTTACCAATAACTTTGCTTGTAATTCCATCTATTTTATTTTTCCATTTATCAATAGATTCTTGAGTTTTTGTATCAGGTGTAATCTCATCATCATAAATTGTTACAAGTTTCCCATTATATTTTGTTATTTTTCCTGTTTTCTCATCATAAGTAAAATCTAATCTTCCAACTTGAGATCCTTGACCATTAGTTGAAACAATCAAAGTATCATTTACTTTAATTGGCTCAGGAGTTCCTTGGTGAGCGTGACCAGTTACAAGTATATCTATTCCAGGAATAGTTTTAGCCATATCAATATCTCTCTTAAGAGCTCTTTCTACATCGTCTCCACCAAAAGAAGATTGTCTTGCAGGAATTCCTTGATGAACAAGTAGAACAACAATATCTGTTTTACCTTTTAACTCAGCAATATATTTTTTTAAATGCTCATCTTCATCTTGAGCTGTGATTCCTTTACGCATTATAGCTGCAACAGTATCATTGAAAGCAAAAACTCCATGAAGCCCAATTACACCTATCTTTAGTCCATCTCTTTCAATTATCATATATGGTTTATCCCAAAATGGTTTTCCTGTTTTATCTTCGTAAACATTTCCTAAAACTATAGGAAATGTAGCTTGTTTTAATTTTTCTCTTCCATTTTCCCAACCGTGATCAAATTCGTGATTTCCTACAGTAGCAGCATCAAATCCCATTGTGTTCATAATATCAATTATCGCTTCCCCTTCAGTTAAAGAACTGATATAAGGCCCTGTAAAATAATCTCCTGCATCTAGAAAAAGAACCTCTCTTTTTCCCTTCTCTTGCTCTTTAACACTTTTTACATAAGTAGTTATATTAGCAAAACCTCCTACTTTTCTATTAGCATCTAATCCTCTAAATAAAAATGGCTCCACGTGTGCATGAAGATCATTTGTGTGAAGGATTGTTACTTCTGCCCCTATCAGATTTGTAGAAACAATTGTTAACCCTAAAGCAAGTAAACCTAAAAATTTTTTCATAATATTCTCCCCAATTTTTTTATAATCTTCGGTAGAATATCAGATTTTCACAAAGTTTTCAAACTTTATTTGAATTAAAAATAATTTTTAAGTTTAAAAATAATACTGTATGTTTATTTTAAACGCTGTAATTGTTTATTCTAAATAGTTAATAAAAAACAGAATAATTTTTTCCAAAAACTTAATTAAGTTAATTAATTATTTATAATCTTTGTTAAATTTTTTTATTTAACTTTTTGTGTTATCATTGCTCTTGGATAAACTTAAAAATTTTTTTAGAGGAGATGTATCATGAAAAAAGAAACTGTTTATGAAAAATCATTAGAACTTCACGAAAAGAATAAAGGAAAGATCGAGGTTATTAGTAAAGTTACTGTAACTTCAAAAGAGGAACTAAGTTTAGCTTATTCACCAGGTGTTGCAGAACCTTGTAGAAGAATAGCAGAGAACAAAGCAGATGTTTATAAATACACTTCAAAAGGGAATATGGTTGCTGTTATAAGTGATGGATCAGCTGTATTAGGACTTGGAAATATTGGACCAGAAGCTGCACTACCAGTTATGGAAGGAAAAGCTATTTTATTTAAAGCATTTGCAGGAGTTAATGCATTTCCAATATGTTTAGATACTCAAGATACTGAAGAGATTATAAGAACTTGTAAAATTTTAGCTCCAAGTTTTGGAGGAATAAATTTAGAGGATATTTCAGCTCCTAGATGTATTGAAATAGAAACTAGATTAAAAGAAGAGTTAGATATCCCAGTATTCCATGATGACCAACATGGTACTGCAATTGTTGTAACAGCAGGAATTTTAAACTCATACAAACTTTTAAAGAAAGATATAACTAAAGCAAAAGTTGTTGTATG
>NZ_CAMQXC010000044.1 GCF_947038635.1 uncultured Cetobacterium sp.
CAAGGAGTATCGTCGGCAGCGTCAGATATGTATAAGTGACAGGCTGGATATAATTTTGGAGCTAAACAATATAAAAGAATGGAAGAAGCTTATAAAATAGCTACATGGACTGGAGTAGTAATATTTTCTATCGCATTATTCTTAGTTGAGGTTTTCCCTGGAACAATCGTTGGATTGTTTAATAAAAATCCTGATATAATGGCTATATCTATTCATGGAATGAGAATATATCTAATGGCGATGCCTGCAATTGCTTTAGGAATGGCTGGAAGTAACTATTTCTTAGCGATAGGAGAGGGAAAAGCGGCGATGTTTTTAAGTTTACTAAGACAAGTGATTCTATTGATACCATTAATTATGATTTTCTCAAAAGCATATGGCTTAACAGGTATTTGGTTAGCTCAACCAATATGTGATATAATTGCAGCAATAGTAACAGTTGTAATGGTAGGAAAAAATCTAAATAAATATAATGGCGGTTCACAATTTTCGCTATTTAAAATTAGGGTTTATGAATAAAAAAATGATATGAAATTTGAAAGGATCTATTTTTCTATAAAAAGAAAAATAGGTCCTTTTTTCAAGAACCTATTTTTCACACACACACACTTTATTATACATTATAAGGAAACAATGTACTGGTTGTAGTATATATCAGATTAATAATTTACACAAATATAATAATTATATGACATGGATATATAAAAAATAATATAGCTATTTAAAAAAGGAAAAATATTTAAATATAAGTATAATAGAGTAAATTCATTACAAAAGAGGGGATATATGAAAAGCGAGAACAGTGTTGTAAAAAAAATAGTTATGGGAGTTATTTTAATTTTAATTTTAGCCATAGGGTTTATAGTGTTTCCTTGGAACATTTAAGGGGGATAAAAAATTAAAAATAAACTTATTGACAAAAATTGGAAAATATAATAAATATTAGTAGGAGGATTTATCCTCTTTATAAACTTAAAGGAGATTAAAATGGCTAACGGAAGAATGAACTTTGATCAATTTGAAGATGATGAAATGAATTACATTCCAAGGGAATTCACAAAAGGTGGAACTAAGGAGGATAAAAAGAAAATTCCAAAAATGAAAAAGGAAGTAAAAGAAAAAATAAAAACTAAAGTGGTGAATGACAAGAAAAAGCTATATGAGTTTATAAATGACGAAGATTAAAAAAATGTAGATTTTAACAGCTGGCTTAGCCAGCTTTTTATATTTAAATTTAAAAAATAATTGAGGAGGTTAATTATGTATAATTCGATTGAGATTTCTACAAAAAACAGTTTTTTAAGAAAAGTTTTTATGCAAATGTTTCTAGGACTTTTAATTACAGGAGGTGTTTCTTGGTATGTTGTTCAAAATCAACCAATGATATCCTTTGTAGCTAACTATATGACTTTTATAATAATAGCAGAGTTAGTATTAGTTCTTGGAATAAATTTTGGTATAAATAAAATGAGTAGTGGAACAGCAAAGCTTTTGTTCATAGCTTATTCAGCTATGAATGGGTTAGTTCTTTCTATAGTTATGTTAATTTATAATCCATACTCTATTCTTTATGTTTTAGGAGTTACATCTCTTATATTTGTAGGGATGACAATTTATGGATTAAAAACTAAAGAGGATCTTTCATCATATGATGGTTTCTTTAAAGGTGGACTGATTGCTTTAGTAATTGTCTCTCTCCTAAATCTATTTTTAAAAATATCGATTCTTGGATGGTTTATATCTGTATGTGCAGTAGTTTTATTTACAGCATTAATAGCTTATGATATAAATAGAATTGTAAAAATATTCCAAAACAATGATTTAACAGAAGAGGATTACAATAAGTTTTCAACTATTGGAGCTTTAATGCTTTACTTAGACTTTGTAAACCTATTCCTAAATCTTTTAAGATTATTTGGTAAAAGAAATAACTAATAAAAAAATGGACTATATTTAGTCCATTTTTTTAATTTTCATTCCAATTTGTTTTTGCTATTATTTCTTGAATTAACTCATGCCCCATATTTGGGTGAATAGTTTCTTCATGAGATATTGTAACAATTGACATCGCCATAGCGAACTTAACAGTCTCTTTTATAGGAAGGTCATGCATATAACCAAATCCTAATCCTGCAACGAAAGAATCTCCTGCTCCAGTAACATTTTTAACTGTAACTCCAGTAGCCTTTAATGTTCCACTTTCTACTCCATTAGTATAGTAAATTCCATCGGCGTCTAAACTTATAAATACATTTTTAATTCCTAAAGATAAAAAATGACTTCCTACTTTTTCTAAGTCCTCTCTAGTATTGATTTTAATACCAGATAAAACTTCAGCTTCAACTCTATTAGGTTTTATTGTATGGAAATATTTTATAAGATGTTTAACCTTTTCAGCTTTTGTTGAAGAGATTGGGTCTAAGATGAAATTTGTTTTTCCTTGAAACTTAGTTAATAGATACTCTAAGTTTTCTGGATCATCAGCATCTAAGAATGTAAATGCAGCATTTTCTATCATAGGTGCTTTCGAGTCTATAAAATCAGTTGTCATAGCACTTATACTATCAAGATCTGCAACTGCTGAAACCATCTCTCCACTCTCATCTAAAACTGCCATGTAAGTTGGTGTACTTCTTCCCTCTAAAACTAAAGAATTTCTCATATCATATCCAATTTTTAAAGAGTGAGTTAACATTGAACGTCCGATCTCATCATCTCCTATAATAGATATGAACTTAGTTTTAACTCCAACTCTAGCCATATTTTCAGCTATATTTCTTGAAACTCCTCCAAAAGATATCTTAATCTTTCCTGGAATAGAATCGCAGGCTTTATATGATGAGTTGCAAAAACCAAACATATCAACAACAGAAGCTCCAAAAACTAGTATATATTTTTGTCCGCTTAGACAATCTTGCATTACAAATTCCTCCTAAATATAAAAAAAATAAATAAATATATTTTAACAGATTTTTTACAAAAGTCAAAGATTAAAATTGTACAATAAAACTTAATTTTATACTTGTTCCTTTTTTAGCGAATAAATGCTATAATAAACAATTGAATAAAGTTAAAATCGAAGGAGAATATGTGAATAATTTTAATAATTTAAATGTTAATAAAAATATAATAGAGCTTTTAAGTAAAATGGGAATTAAAGAGCCAACTGATATACAAAAAGAGGGAATCCCCCCTATATTAAATGGTAAAGATGTAATAGCTCAAGCAGCTACAGGAAGTGGAAAAACTTTAGCTTTTATAATACCAATCATACAAAACTTAAGTGGAAATGGAAAGTTTCCACAAAGTTTAATAATAACTCCAACAAGGGAGTTAGCAATTCAGATTGCAGAAGAGTGTGAGAAAATAAATTATGATAATAAAAAAATTATGTTAGCTTATGGTGGTAGAGAGATAGCTGGTCAAATAGAAACTTTAAAAAATGGAGTTGATATTGTTATTGGAACTCCTGGAAGACTAGTTGATTTAATAGAAAGAAAAGCAATTGATCTATCTAAAATAAAAACATTAGTTTTAGATGAAGTTGATCAAATTCTTATGATGGGATTCAGAAATGAGATTGATAAAGTTATTGAAGTTTGTAGTAGGAAAAGACAAACTCTTTGCTTCTCTGCAACAATAGATTCTACAGTTAAGAAGATAGCTTATAGAATAACAAAAGAGCCGCTAAATATTGTTATTGAAAGTAAAGAGAATAAACTAGCAAATATAAACCAACATATTATAAAAACATCAGATAGAAGAAAGTTAGATACACTTTGTTCTTTACTAAATGATACAAATCCATTTATGGGAATTATTTTCTGTAGAACTAAAGTTAGAGTTGATAGTTTAGAAGAGGAGTTGTCATCAAGAGGATATTCTTGTCAAAAATTACATAGTGATATACCTCAAGCTAAAAGAGAGAAAATAATGAAAGCATTTAAAGATGTAGAGTTTCAATTTTTAGTTGCAACAGATGTTGCCGCAAGAGGAGTAGATATCACTGGAGTAACTCATATATTTAACTATGATATCACAGAGGATGTTGAAAGTTATATCCATAGAATTGGAAGAACTGGTAGAGCAGGGGAAAAAGGTGAATCATACCTTTTTGTAACAGATAGAAATGAAGGTATGTTAAATGATATAGAAAATACAATTGGATTCTCTATTCCTGAAATGGAGATAGAGTTTGCTCAAGGAGTTATGTCAACACTAGAGTTACCTAAAAAGAAGTATAATAAGAAAATAAACGCAAGAACAAAAAATATAGAGGAGCAAAAAAAGCGTTACAGAAGATAGAAAAGAAACTAAAAGAAGGGGGATACATAAAAAATGGAAAGAATTCAAAAACAGATGGCATTTTTATTTGAAATTGATAAAGTGAAGGATATTTTTAGACAATCACTTGTTGTAAATGGAAAAAGAGAGGAAAATGATGCAGAGCACAGTTGGCATATGGCTTTAGTTGCTTTAACAATAAAAGAGTACTTTCAAGGAGAGGTTGATTTAGAAAAATCTCTGAAAATGATTTTAATCCATGATTTAGTTGAGATATATGCTGGAGATACTCCTGCTTTTGGTGAAGTAAGACCTGATAAAGCAGATGATGAATTAAAAGCTGCAGTTAAACTATTCTCTCTCCTACCAGATGATCAAAAAGAGGAATTTTTAAATCTTTGGACAGAGTTTGAAGAGTGTGAAAGTAATGAAGCTAAATTCGCAAATGTTTGTGATAGATACCAAGGATTTATGCAAAACTTAACTTCTGATGGGCACACTTGGAAGAAATTTAACGCCCCTATGGAGAGAGTTTTAAAAAGAGCCGAGGTTATAAAGATATATGTTCCTGAACTGTATGAAAAAGTTATGTTACCTGAGTTTTTAAAGTATCAGGAGAGGGGAATTATAAAGTAAAAAAATGAGGGAAGTTTATTGATTTTTCTCTGTTCATATGATATTATAAAAAAGTATCAATTAATGGACAAGGTAGAGTGACCGAGTGGCTAAGGAGCACGCCTGGAACGCGTGTAGAGCGTAAGCTTCGTGGGTTCAAGTCCCACCTCTATCGCCATATTTTTACATTATTTTAAAAATAAATATAAAAAATATACATAAAGTATTGACATTTAAGGGTTTACTGAGTATAATCGGTTTAAAGATACCATAAATAAAGGGTTTTCAACTTTTTGGTTTCTTGCATACTATATTCTATAATAGTTCAAGGAGGGTAACAATGACTAAAAAAGAGTTTATCGATTTATTTGCAAAAACAGGTGAATACACTAAAAAAGATGCAGAGAAGGCAGTTAAGTTATTTTTAGATTTAGTTGAACAAAAGTTAGTTGAAGGTGAACCAGTATCATTTATAGGATGGGGAAAATTCGAAGTAGTTACTAGAGCAGCAAGACACGTAAGAAACCCACAAACAGGTAAGAAAATGAAATTAAAAGAGAAAAAAGTTGTTAAATTTAGAGTTGGTAAAACTTTAGAGGAAAAAATAGTATAATTACAAAATGCTTCGAATACAATTCTTTTGAAGAATATCATTCGGAGCTTTTTTATTTAAAAAGAGGTGTAAAGTGAAAGTCGTTATAAACAATATTAATGTTTCTATTGAAAAAGATCAAACCCTTGAACTTAAAAAAGAGATCATTAAAAGAGGAATAAAAGAAGAGAATATAGAAAAAATAGAATATTCAAAAAGATCTATAGATAGTAGAAAAAAAACTGATATAAAATTTGTTTACAATATAGAGGTTACATTAAAAAATGATGTAGATATCTCATCTCTAACAAATGTAAATCCATTTAAAGAGAATAAGGAATTAAACTATAAAGCAAAAGATGGAATAGAAAGAGTTGCTGTTATAGGAGCTGGACCAGCTGGATTGTTTGCTGCTCTTAGACTTTGTGAACTTGGAATAAAACCCATAGTTTATGAACGTGGAGAAAAAGTAGATGATAGAGATAAAACTATTGATGAATTTATAAAGTTTAGTATGCTTAATCCGAATTCAAATATCCAATTTGGAGAGGGTGGAGCTGGAACATATTCAGATGGAAAGTTAAACACTAGAGTAAAAAGTGGATATATGAATAAAATATTTTTAGAGTTAGTTGCTAATGGTGCTCAAGAACAGATTCTTTGGGATTATAAACCACATGTAGGAACTGATGTATTAAAAGTAGTTGTAAAGAATTTAAGAGAGAAAATTATAAATTTAGGTGGAGAGTTCCACTTTAACACTTTAATAAAGGATGTTATAATTTTAGATGGAAAAGTAAAAGGTATAAAGATTCAAAATCTAAAATCACCAATTTTAGTAGAGGAAAACGTTTTATTTGATCATGTAATATTAGCTATAGGACATTCATCAAGAGATACTTATAGAATGCTTCATAAACATGGTGTTTTCATGGAAAATAAACCTTTTGCTATAGGAGCAAGAATCGAACATCCAAGAGTGGATATAGATACAATGCAATATGGTAAGATGTGTTCACATCCAAATTTAGAAGCTGCAACATATAGCTTAACTTATAATAATAGAGATGAAGAAAGAGGAGTATTTTCATTTTGTATGTGCCCAGGTGGTGTAATTGTAAATGCTGCTTCTCAAGAGGGAGGGACACTTGTTAATGGAATGAGTTACTCTCAAAGAGATGGTAGATTCTCTAACTCAGCACTTGTTGTAGGAGTAAAAGCTAATGAGTTTGGTGATGAACTTTTCTCAGGAATGGAATACCAGGATCAACTTGAAAAGAAAACTTATGATATAATCGGAAATTATGGAGCGTTATATCAAAATACTCTTGATTTCTTAAAAGGAAAAACTACAAATAGAAAGATTGAGTCTAGTTATGAGATGGAACTAAAAAGCTATGACTTAAACAACCTTTTCCCAGAAGTTATATCTAAGAATATGAAAATGGCTATGGGATACTGGGAAAAAACACAAAGAAACTTTATAAGTGAGCATGCAAATTTAATAGGACCAGAAACTAGAACATCTGCTCCTGTAAAAGTTACAAGAAATGAGTTTGGAGAATCAATAAATACAAAGGGTCTTTATCCAATAGGAGAGGGAGCTGGATATGCCGGTGGAATTATAAGTGCTGCTATTGATGGTTTTAAAGTAGTAGACTTAGCCTTTGCAACACTTTAACATATTATTTAGTTGTAATCTTTACTCAAAAGGTATATAATTAAAGATAGATTGTATTTTAATTTTAGAATTGGAGAATAAATAATGAAAATATCAAAAAAAGATGCATTAGAGTGGTTTAGTCATTTATCATCACTTTCTGGAGACAAAACAGAAGTGTTTAAAAGATTTAGCCCAATTATAGATTCAACTGTTAGACAGATTGAGTTAGCAGTTAATAAAAGACACCAAGAGATGAAAGATGAGATTGCTGATCTAAAAAATCTTAAAGGAAGAACATTCTTTGTTGGAGATCAACAGAAGTTTCCTAAGGGATGTGTTTCTTGCTTATTTGGTGACGGTCTTGGTGGAATAAGAAAAACTCACCAGTGTAATTTACTATGCAAGTTCTGTTACTATCATGATAACATTGATAATCAAGAGCCTATTCCAGATGGAATGTGGGAGATTGGAGAAACTCTTTATTATGAAGAGGATATAGACCTATTATTATCTATACAGAAAAAACCTAGTGGAATTGCATATGTATACTTAGAGCCATTCTTAGATATTGAAAAATATTATGGAATTATAAAAAAACTAAGTGATGCTGGAATTTACCAACACATGTATACAAATGGTTCTCTATGTACAAGAGAGAATTTACAAAAACTTGGTGAAGCTGGATTAAATGAATTAAGATTTAATTTAGGTGCTGTTAAGTGTAGTGACAAAGTTATTGAAAATATGGCAATAGCTAAAGAGTATATTCCAATGGTTGGAATAGAGACTCCAATGACTCCGGAATTTTATGAAGAGTTCCAAGAAAAGAAGGAAAAGATTCTAGGAACAGGTATAGACTTTATAAACTGTGCTGAACTTCACTTTGGAGAGGACAATATAAATAACTATGTTGGAGAGAGAATGTATATGGCTAGAAGAGGATATATATCTCCACTTTGGTCAAGAGATATTACATTTAAACTTATGAAACAAGCTTGTGATGAAAACTGGCCAGTAGTTGTTCACGATTGTTCAAACCACACAAAATATTCAAGAGAGTTAAATAAAAACTCTAAACAGGGACAACCTTTTGGAAGTACAACTTATGTTAGTGAGTTTGATAGATTCTTACCACATCTATTCTTAGCAACTTTAGAGGATGAGAACTTTATATTTGTTGAAGAAACAGAGTTACCAGAAAACTTAAAGTTAGAAAACTGTTTAGATGAGATAGATTTCCTTATAGTTGACGATGAGGATGAGATGTACGAGGATTTCTTTGTTGAAGAGGATGAGGAAGAAGAGGAGTAGTATATTACAGTTTCAAAATAATTTTCAATTAGGAGGGTTATATGAGAAATAGGTTAAGTACAAGTTATGGAATTTTAGGAGTATGTATTTTTCTTGGCCTTTGGATTTTAGGTTACACTTTAGGAGAGAGCTTTATAAAAGCCAAAACAATGGATAGAGTTGTAACTGTAAAAGGATTAGCTGAAAAAGAGGTTATGGCTGATGTAGTTTTATGGCCAATTGATTTTAAAGCTGCTGGAAATGAACTTTCAGAAATCTATTCTAATTTAGAAAGAGATAATGGTAGAATTATTGAATTTTTAAAAGAGAATGGAATAGAAAGCGATGAAATAACTATTTCAGCACCAACTATTGAAGACAAAATGTTATATCAATACGATAATAATGTGGCTGCCTTTAGATATGTTGCAACTCAAACAGTTACTGTTTATTCAACTAAAGTGGATAAAGTATATACTTTAACAAATAAAATTGGTGAACTTGTTAAGGAAAATATAGCCTTAGGAAATTCAAATCAATATGGAACTACAACAGACTATATCTACACAAAACTTAATGACTTAAAACCTGAGATGATTGAGATGGCTACTAAAAATGCTAGAGAGGTAGCTGAAAAATTTGCAAAAGATTCAAATAGTTCTTTAGGAAAGATTAAATCTGCAAATCAAGGACAGTTTACTATAACTAACAGAGATCAACACAATCCACAGATTAAAAATGTAAGAGTTGTTAGTACAATCGAATATTACCTAGTTGATTAAAAAATATACTATATTATATAGAAAAGGAGACTTTAATAGAGTCTCCTTTTTATTTACTAATTTTATTATATAAGTTCCATTCCTTTTTTTACTTTAGTTATAGTAGCTTCATCTACAAAAACACTAGCTAAAGCAAGACCAAACTCAACAGATTTTCCAGCTCCTGGAGAAGTGATTAAGTTTCTATCAACTACAACATCTTTGTGCTCATACTTTTCACTAGCCATCTCCTCTTTAACAGATGTGTGACAAGTAAATTTGTAATCTCCGATTAATCCATTTATTCCTAAAGTTGTTGGTCCTCCACAGATAGCTCCAACAAATTTATCATTACTATTTAAATATTCCTTAACAATCTCAACAACTCTTGAATCACTTCTTAAGTTAACATATCCAGGGAATCCTCCAGGTATAACAACCATTACTCCCTCTCCTACATTAATATCAGAAATATTTACATCAGCAACAACCTTCACTTTTTGAGCTGATTCAACTTCTAAAGTGTTTTCCACAGTAGATACAGTAACCACATTAAGTCCTGCTCTTCTTAAAACGTCTACTGGTGACATCGCTTCAATTAGTTCAAATCCATTAGTTAACATAACAAAAATTTTCTTGTTCATAAAACACCTCCGAAAAATAATTAACTTAATTATATCAGAAACATTAAAAAAACTCTAGGTTATATGATATAATCATAATATAAATGAAAAAAGGAATGATAACATGAAGGTAAATTATGAATTAGAAATGCAAAAAGAACTAGATAAGATAGGTCTTAACAGTGGAAAAAAACTTTTAATACACTCATGTTGTGCACCGTGCAGTTGTGCTATACTTGAGTATTTAAAAACATATTTAAATATTGATATATATTTTTATAATCCAAACATTACAGAGAAAGAGGAGTACATCACTAGATTAAATGAACAATTTACGTTTAATGATGCTATGGAATTTGGAATGACTATAATAGAGGGTGAATATAGTCCAGGTAAAGATTTTATAGAAAAAATTAAAGGTTTTGAAAAAGAAAAAGAGGGCGGAGCTAGATGCTATAGATGTTATAAGCTTAGAATGGAAGCTACTGCAAAAAAAGCTAAAGAGTTGGGATACGAATATTTTTCAACTGTTTTAAGTATAAGTCCTATGAAAAATGCTCAGTGGATAAATGAGATTGGAATTGAACTTGAAGAAAAGTATGGAGTTAAATTTTTAAGAGGAGATTTTAAAAAGAAAAGCAGATACTTAAGAAGTGTAAATCTATCCAAGGAACATGAGTTATATAGACAGGACTACTGTGGATGTATATACTCTAAACTTGAGAGAATGGAAAAAGAGAAAGAGAAGGAAAAAGAAAATGGAGAAACACAATAATAGAAGATTTTATTCTTTAAATGATTTTTTTAAAGATGAGTTTAAAGACAAGATATTTAAAGTATCTTTAGATGGTGGATTCACTTGTCCAAATAGAGATGGAAAAGTTGCTCACGGTGGATGTATATTTTGTAGTGATGCTGGAAGTGGAGAGTTTGCTGGAAATAGAAGAAAAAGTATAACAGAACAAATTGATGAACAATTAGAGTTTCTAAAAGATAAAGTTAAAGACAAGAAGGTAATAGCTTATTTTCAAAACTTTACAAATACGTATGGTGATGTAAATTACTTAAGAGAGATTTACTATGAAGCTTTAAATCATCCAAAGGTTTTAGGGTTAGCAATAGGAACTAGACCTGACTGCATAGAGGATGATACTTTAGAACTTTTAAAAGAGATAAATGAAAAACATTTCTTTTGGATAGAACTAGGTCTTCAAACAATTGATGATAAAGTTGCAAAACTTATAAATAGAGGTTATCCTCTTTCTACATATCTTGAAACAACTAAAAAATTAAAAGACAGTGGAATAAAGTTTGTTACACATATGATTGTTGGATTACCAAAAGAGGAGAGAGAAGATATTTTAAATACAGCTAAGTGTATTGTTCAATCAGGTGCTTGGGGAATAAAAATTCATTCTCTTCATATTATAAAGGGAACTCCTTTAGAAAGACTATATAACGATACAAACTTTAAAGTTTTTACTTTAGATGAGTATGTGGATATTGTAGTTACTATATTGAAACTTCTACCTGATAAAATGGTTGTTCATAGAGTTACAGGTGATGGAAAAAAAGATGAGGTTGTTGAACCTAAATGGAGTTTGAATAAAAGGAAAGTTTTAAACGAAATTGAAAAAGAACTTAAAAAGAGAGAGAATATATAACGGAGGTTTTAAAATATGGGTGGAACACTTATAAAGTTAAAAGAGTTTCAAGAAAGCTTTACTAAGAATGAAAAAAAAATATCTCACTATCTATTAGAGAATATGGATGAGATAAAAACACTGAATACATATGATTTAGCTGTTAAATGCGATGTAAGTCAAGCTTCAGTAGTTAGATTTGCTAAAAAACTTGGATTTAAAGGATTCCCAGAGTTTAAGATAGCTTTAGCTGGAGATTTAGCTATGAAAAATAATGAAAAAGAGATTCAAATAATCTATGATGAAATTAGTATGGAAGATAGTACTGAAATCTTAGCTAAAAAAGTAGTTTATGAAAATATAAAAAGTGTAGAGGATACATATAAAGTTTTAAATTTTCAAGAGATAGAAAAAGCTGTTGAAGCTATTGAGAATGCTAATAGAATATTCCTTTTAGGAGCAGGGTTCTCTGGAATAATTGCAAGAGACTTTCAATATAAGTTATGGGAGCTAGGTAAAAATGTTATTTTTGAAACTGATCAACATATACAATTAACAAATGCTTCTACAGCTCAAGAGGGAGACTTGGTATTTGTAATATCTTACAGTGGGCAAACTTTAGATATATATCAAAGTATTTTAGAGTTTAAAGAAAAAGGTGTTAAAGTAATTACACTGACTAAAGTAGCTACAAATCCTATAAAGGATATTGGAGATATATCTCTAAGTACTATAGTTGAAAAAAGTAATTTGAGATCTACTTCTCTCTCCTCTAGAATGGCACAACTAACTGTTATTGATATTCTTTATGTTAAGTTAATTCAAAGAGATAGAGAAAAAGCAAATAGATTAATTGGTATGCTGTAGAAAGTGTAAAAAAATTCAAAATGTAAATATAATTCATTTTTATAAAACTTTTTAGAAAAAAAGTTTCTAAAAAGGTTGACTTTTCCAAAAATAAATGGTAACTTTAATATAGAAGATGTAAACAATTCAAGGGAGTGATTTAGAATGAGAGTAATTATAACTGAGAAAAATATTGGGGACTGGGCAGCGGTTTATGTTGCAAAGAAAATATTAGCTGCAAAGCCAACTGCAGAGAAGCCATTTGTATTAGGGTTACCAACTGGTGGAACACCTTTAGCTATGTATAAAAGATTAATTCAATTTTACAAAGATGGAATCATATCTTTTGAAAATGTAGTAACATTCAATATGGATGAGTATGTTGGATTATCTCCAGCTAACGATCAAAGTTACCACTACTATATGTATGAAAATTTCTTTAAACATATAGATGCAAAAGAGGAAAATATCAATATATTAAATGGATTAGCAACTGATTATAAAAAAGAGTGTGAAGATTACGAAGCAAAAATAAAAGCTATTGGAGGAATCGATTTATTCTTAGGTGGAATTGGACCTGATGGACATATTGCTTTCAATGAGCCAGGATCATCTTTAAGTTCAAGAACTAGAGATAAAGAGTTAACTATGGATACAATAATTGCAAATGCTAGATTCTTCGGTGGAGATATAGATAGAGTTCCTAAGTTATCTTTAACTGTTGGAGTTGGAACTATTCTTGATGCAAAAGAAGTTTTAATAATGGTTAATGGACATAACAAAGCAAGAGCATTACACCACGCAGTTGAGCAAGGTGTAAATCATATGTGGACTATCAGTGCACTTCAATTACATCCAAAAGGAATCATCGTTTCTGATGAAGCTGCTTGTACAGAGTTAAAAGTTGGAACTTATAGATACTTTAAAGATATTGAAAAAAGTAATTTAGATACAGATTTATTAATAGAAGAGTTATACAAAAGTTGTGGAAAATAGGGAGATGAACTAATAATGAAGGCTATTGTAAATGGAGAGTTATTTATAGGAAATAAATTTTATACTGGAAAAGTTTTAATTATAGATGGAGAGAGAATAGTTGATATTATACCTCAAGAGGAGTTAACAACTACTTATGGAAATATTGAAACTATTGATGCTGAAAATGCATATGTAACTCCTGGATTTATAGATTTACAATTAAATGGTTGTGGAGGAGTTTTATTTAATGATGATATATCATTAGAGACTTTAGATACAATGCATAAAACTAACTTAAAATATGGATGTACTTCTTTCACTCCAACACTTATTACAACTGGAGATGAAAATATTGAAAAAGCTATTGAGTTAGTTAAAGGTATTGAAAATAAAGGGAAATATGGAGTTGTTGGATTACATATTGAGGGACCATATATATCTTTACAAAAAAAGGGAATTCACAATCCAAAGTTTATAAGAAAAGCTGATGAAGCTATGATAGATAAAATGGTAGAAGCTGGAAAAGAAAATGTAAGAATAGTTACATTAGCTCCAGAAAATACAGATAAAAAAATAATTTCGAAATTAAACGCAGCTGGAATACATGTAGCAGTAGGGCATTCTAACGCTACTTATGAGCAAGTGAAAGAAAAAGAAGGTTTCGGAATAACTCTTGCAACTCACCTATACAATGGAATGTCATCTTTCAATCACAGAGAACCTGGAGTTGTAGGTGCTGTATTTGATAGTGATATTAAAGCTGGAGTAATTGCAGATGGTTTCCACTGTCACTACTCTGCTATAAAATCAGCTATTAAAGTTATGGGAGAAAGATTATATTTAGTTACTGATGCTGTTGCTCCTGTGGGAACAGATATGGAGTACTTCTATTTCGAAGGAAATAAAGTTTTCTATAAAGATGGAAAATGTTTTGGAGAGGATGGAACTTTAGGTGGTTCTGCACTAACTATGGATGCTGGAGTTAGAAACTTAGTGAAATATTGTGATATAACTTTAGAAGAAGCTGTAAGAATGGCAACTTTATATCCTGCAAAAGCTGTAAATATTGATAATGAGTATGGAAAGCTACAACCTGGATGTTTTGCTGATATCGTATTTTTAGATAAACACTTAAGACTTAAAAAGGTTATTGCAAAGGGAGAATTAGTATAGTTTGATAAGGGGTAGATTATTCTACCTCTTTTTTTATATAAATTATAAAAAAGAAAAAATAATTTTTTATCGAATAAACTTATATGTAAGAGGCACATTGGAATTAGAAACTCTTTTTAAGGAGGGTAGAAAATTATGGAACGAAAATGGATTTTAAAAGGTATTTTTTTAGGAAGTGTATTTTTTATCTCTATACTACTTATAAAACCAATTGGAATTTCAACACAATTTAGTGTTGTTTCTGGAATGGTTCACTCAACAATTCAAGATGATATAATTTTTAGAGAGGGAGCTGAGTTTTATAGCTTGATTGATTATTATAATCAAGATGGAATTGCTAAAAGTATAGTGACTCCATATAACTATGGAATTATATTTGTTGTTGGAGTTTTCTTAGGCGGGATGTTAGGTAGAATATTTTTTAGAAAAAAAGAGGAGTTTATAGAAAAGGAAAGTTTGCTAGAAAAAGATAGAATCTCTAGAGTTAAACTTTTTTTTGGTGGAGTACTTTTGCTTTTTGGAGCTAGAATGGCTGGCGGATGTACAAGTGGACATATGATGAGTGGAATTATGCAACTATCTGTAAGTAGTATTATTTTTACAATAGTTTTGTTTCCAATAGCGATTATTATTGCTAAAGGGATGGGTGATTAATATGAGGAATCTATTTTTTGATAATATACCACTTTTAGGATTAATTCTAGGTTTACTTTTTGGATTGGCTTTGTATTATGCTGGTGCTACAAATAGAGTTATCATATCTAAAATGTTAAAACTTCAAGATTTAACACTTATGAAAATAATTATTTTTGCTTTAGGATTTAGTATGTCACTTTTATATTTAAGCGTGGCTTTAAAATTAATTCCTTTAGATCATTTTAGTATTAAGCCTATGAATTTTGGTGTTATACTAGGAAGTGCAATTTTGGCTTTAGGTTTTGGAATGATTGGACTTTGTCCGGGAACTGCTATAGCAAGTTTTGGAGCAGGATATTTAAAAAGTATATATGTTATTTTAGGTGGATTGATAGGTGCTTTTCTTTTCACACTATGTTATCCCGTATTAAATAGTATCGGACTTTTTCAAAAAATAATTGGTGGAAAAACTACTTTACTATTTTTATCTGATGAGTATAACTTTCTTTTTCATGGAACACCTTGGATAGGAGTATTTATAGGAATAGTTTTAATTGCAATATCTTTAGTTATTCCATATTCACTATCTAAAGAGGACAGAAAATAAAAAATAGCAGCTCACAAAATAACGTGAGCTGCTTTTCTTTTCCCTTCATAA
>NZ_CAMQXC010000045.1 GCF_947038635.1 uncultured Cetobacterium sp.
ATATTTAATAATCTTGTAAAAATAAGAGTAAAAATAGCTGAGAAGTTAGGATTCAGTAATTTTATAGAGTTAGGATATTTAAGAATGAATAGAGTAGATTATGATGCTCAAATGGTAGATTCTTTCAGAAAACAGGTTGTTGAAAGTATCGTTCCATTAGCTTCATCTCTATATGAAAAACAAAAAACAAGATTAGAATTAGAATCTCTTAAATATTATGATGAAAAATTTGAGTTCAATGATGGAAATCCAACTCCTAAAGGGGATTCAAACTGGATTATTGAACAGGGAAAAAAGATGTATCATGAACTCTCACCTGAAACTGCTGAATTTATTGACTTCATGATTGAAAATGATTTAATGGATTTAACAACTAAAAAAGGTAAAGCTGGAGGGGGATATTGTACTTTTATTCCTGATTATAAGTCACCTTTTATTTTTTCCAATTTTAATGGAACAAGTGGAGATATTGATGTTTTAACACATGAAGCAGGACATGCTTTTCAAGTTTTCAGATCAAGTTGGATTGAAATTCCAGAGCTATTGTGGGCTACATATGAAAGTTCTGAAATACATTCGATGAGTATGGAATTTTTCACTTGGAATTGGATGGAAAATTTCTTTAAAGAGGATACAAATAAATACAAATATTTACACTTAAGTAGTGCTATTAAATTTATACCTTATGGAGTTTTAGTGGATCACTTCCAACATAAAGTTTATGAAAATCCTAATTTAACTCCAGCTGAAAGAAAATCTATATGGAGAGAGTTAGAAAAAACTTATAAACCTCATTGCGATTATTCAGAAAATCCTTTTTTAGAAAAAGGAACATGGTGGTTCCAACAAGCTCATATATTTGAAGTTCCATTTTACTATATAGATTATACCTTAGCTCAAATTTGTGCTCTACAATTTTGGCAAAAAATGAATAAAAACTATCAAGAAAGTTGGAAAGATTATTTAAATCTTTGTCATGAAGGTGGAACAAAATCATTCTTAAATTTATTGAAAGTTGCTAAATTAAAATCACCTTTTGAAGATAATTGTGTAGAGGATATAATGGAAGATGTTAAAAATTATTTAAGTAAATTTCAATTTTAATATATTATAGGTCTAAAAGAAGTATTTTTATACTTCTTTTTTTTATTTTCAAAAGGATTTTTTTACTTTCAATAGAATATGATAATGATACAACTAATTTTTTAAGGGAGGGTCCTTATGGGAAAAATACTTTTTTTACTTTTTATTTTTAATTTTTCTTTATTCGCTAAAACTCTTGATGTTGGAGTTATCTTAGAGAATCATTCACAATGTTCAGAGACTGCTTTAGAAATTCTTAAAGATGAATTAAATAAAAATTTTGCAGGTACAAATTTTTCGCCTAAAATTACTGAAAAATTTTATCTGACAAATCATAATATTCAAGATGGTATAAATAAATTAAATAAAAATCCCAAAATTGATGGAGTTTTTATATTAACTTGTGCACCATTAGAAAATATATCTAATCTACAACAAAATAAATTTTACTCTGTTCCTTTAGGTTTTGGAGATAAAGGAATGAATATTCCTAAAAATTTAAACTACATTTATAGTAATCTTAATTTAAATGATTATTTAATGCCTTTTAAAGAACTGAACGGAGTTACAGAGATTGATGTTTTAATCTCAAATATGAATTCAAATAACTTAAATAAACTTGCTCGAAACGTTAAGCTTCCTGGGATTAAAGTTAATGTTATTAGAGCTAATAAGGAAAACCTAATCAATGCAATCGATAAAAAGATTCCATCTTTCTTAATTGATTTTAATGAAGAGTTAAAACCATATGCATATTCGGGATTAAATCTAAATAAGGAGTTTAGAAAAAGATTAAGAGCAGCTTCTTTAAACTACATGTTCTTTAAAACTAAAAAAGATATGAGTACTATAGTTGAGGTTAATCCACCTATAAAAGATATCTATTTAAATTCTGAAGTTGCAACAAAAATTGATATTTATCCTAATCTTATTTTCTTACAGGATTTATCTCAAATAAATACCCCAGAAACACAAAATCCTAAACTTACACTAAAAAATGCTGTAAATAGAGCTCTTAATTCTAACCTTGATCTTCTTCAAGTTAGACAAAATATTATGACTAGTTATTATAATGTTAAAGTAACTAATTCTAAGAGATTACCACAATTATCAGCTAATGCAAATTACTCAGCTTTAGATGATAGATCTCCTGACTTTAAACAGGGATATCCTACTAATAGTGTAGCTTCATATTTACAACTTTCACAAGTTATATTTAATGATCAAATAAATGCAAGTGTTTATATTGATAAATTAACATTAGATTCAAATAGAAAAGCTTTTGATCAACAAAAGTTAGCTACTATATATTATGTAGCATCTACATATGTTAATATTCTACAATTAAAAGCTCAATTAGCTATACAGGCAAGTAACTATGAGCTTTTAAGAGAAACTTTAAATGTTGCTAAAATTAACTATAATGTTGGTGCTGGAGGATTGCAAGACGTTTATAGATTACAATCTAATGTTGCAGGAGCTCTTTCAGATATTTCAAATGTAAAAGGGGAGATTCGTTCTCAAGAAATATACTTAAATAACCTTTTAAACTATCCAGAGGGAAATACTTATACATATGAAACTCTTGATGATCTTGCTCCATATTTCTTATTGAGTGAAAATTTAGGTAAAAACTTTACTTTTGGTTCTGAAAAATCTAAAAAAATAGAAAAGTTTTTAGTAAGTGGTGCCCTTACAAACTCTAATTCATTAAAACAACTTGATAATACTATCAAAAGTAAAGAGAGAGAACTAGTATCAAATAATAGAGAACGTTATATACCTACAGTAACTGCCTCTGGAAACTATTATAAAAATAATATGATTACACCTTGGGGTAAAAATTCAAATGGAGATTTTCCAGATGAATATTGGCAAGCTGGAATCAATGTCAGTTTACCTCTTATTAGTGGAGGGGAAATCTACTATAACGGACAAGCTATAAAAAGTGAGTTAAAAGCTCTTGAGTTTAATAAACTTTCTTCTCAAAATCAATTAGCTCAAGAAGTTTTACAAACATATACAAATCTTTTAACTAACTTTGTACAAAGTTATACAACTAAAATATCTTCAGATGTAGCTAAGAAAAATTTAGGTATCGTAACTAACCTATATACAGAAGGAACAACTACGCTAACAGATTTTTTATCTGCTCAGAATAATACTTTGAGTCAAGAGTTAAATCATGTAATTGAGAATTTTAATTTAATTAACTCTACACTAAAACTTGAATATCTTTATGGTAAGTCATCTCTTACTATGGAGCCATCTGAAAGAAAAGTTTTACTTCTTCAACTTCAACAAGAGTTAGATAATTAGGAGGGATAAATTATGAAAAATAAATTTTTAGTGGTTACACTATTGTTAGCGCTATTAGCATGTGGTAAAGATAAGTCAAAAGATTCTACTGGAGATGCAAAATCTGTCGTTTATGAGAAGGTAGAAAAAAAAGAGTATAGTATCAAACGTTTTTATTCAGGAACAGTAAATACAGAAGCTCTTTCTAATTTAAGTTTTAGAGTTTCAGGAACTATAAATAATCGTATTGCACAATTAGGTGATACTGTAAAAACTGGGCAAATTTTAGCTACACTAGATCCAATTGAATATCAATTAAATTATCAACAAGCACTTTCTAATCTAGATAAAGGCAATGCAAATTTAGCTGAATCAACAGCTAACTTTAAAAGATCAGAAGCACTATATTTAGAAAATAGTATTTCAAAAGCATCTTATGATAGTGCCACTGCTAATTATAAATCAGCAATATCTTCTGTTAAAGCTCTCGAAGATGCAGTTAATCTAGCTAAGGTTAATCTTAGTTATACTATGTTAACAGCTCCAAGTGATGGAACTATTGGACAAGTAAAAAGTGAAGTTAATCAAAATGTTTCTTCTAGCACAGTAGTTTTTGTATTAAATACTTTTGGTGAACGTTATGTTGAATTTAATGTTTCTCAATCTGTCGTTGGTGATTTAGAATTAGGAGAAGAGGTTCAAATAGAAATAACTTCTCTTAATAACCTAAATATAAAAGGAACTATTACTAACATTGGTACTCTTTCTGTTGGATATGGTGGTACTTATCCTGTTAAAGCTAAAATTGTGGATCCTTTAGATACTGTAAAAGTTGGTATGACTGCTAAAGTTATTGTTACCACAGACAATACTAATAAGGTTATTGCAGTTCCTCTAACTGCTATTTTAACAGCTCCTAATGGAGAAAAATATGTTTATGTTGTTAAAAATCTTGAAAATAATGTTGGTATAGCTAAAAAACAACTTGTTACATTAGGAAGTACCACAGAAGATGGCAGTGAAATAGTTAGTGGATTATCTGATGGTGACTATGTTGTTACTAAAGGAAGTAGTGTCCTTTTAGAAGATCAAAAGGTTTCACTTTTAAAAGGAGCTGAATAGCTATGAAACTAACGGAACTAGCAATTAAAAATAAAGTTACAACCTATTTTTTAATAGTCATTCTACTTATTGGTGGATATCTATCCTACGATAAATCTGAAAAAGCTCAAGACCCTGGTTTTACAATAAAAGTAGCATTAATTACAACTAACTGGCCTGGAGCCACAGCTAAACAAATGGCTGATTTAGTTAGTAAAAGAATTGCTGATCAAGTACAAAATATGGATTCATTATGGTATGTAAATTCTACTAATACTGATGGACAATCAAATGTTTATGTTAATATTAAAGCTGAGTATAAAGATATCCAACCTGTTTGGACAGAGCTTAGAAACAGAATAAATACATTCGTTGTACCTAATCTTCCCCAAGGAGTTCAAGCTCCTCAAATAAATACATTCTATGGAGATATTTATGGAACTCTTCTTGCTATTGGTGGAGAAGGTTATACTTACGAAGAACTTTATGAAACTGCTTATCAACTAAAAGAAGTTTTATTATTTAATGTTCCACAAATTGGAAGTATTGATATTTCAGGTATTCAAAATGAAACTGTTTATATAGATATTGATAATAAACTTTTATCTCAAACAGGACTTACTTTAGAAAATATTATAAATACTTTAAATAGCTCAAATGTTATTATTAAAGGTGGAAATATTGTTATTGATCAAAATAGACTTAAAGTAACTCCTAGTGGTAACTTTAAAAATATTGATGATATCAAAAATACTATAATAACAAGTCCTAACGGTGATTCTAGTATATACTTAAGTGAAGTTGCTAATGTTTATAAAGGATATCAAGATCCTTCTACATATTCAATAGATTTTAACGGAAATAACTCTCTAGTTTTAGGAATATCATTAGGATCTGGTGAAGATGTTTTATTAATGGGAAAAGGTATTCAAGAAACATTAAAAACCTATAGAAACTCTCTTCCAATAGGACTTGAAATTGGAGAGATATACTATCTTCCTGATTTAGTTCAAACAAATGTAACAGCTTTTATAGTTAACCTATTTCAAGCTGTAACTACAATTGTACTAGTAATGCTTGTTTTCTTAGGACTTAGATCTGGATTAATCGTTGCTGCACTAACTCCAACATCAATAGCATTTACACTAATTGGATTATTTTGGTTTAACTATGGAATTAACCAAATTACTCTTGCTGGACTAATTATAGCACTTGGAATGCTAGTTGATAACGCAGTTGTTATGTCTGAAAATATAACTGTTTTATTAGAAGAAGGTAAACCTAGAATGGAAGCTTGTTTAGAGTCATCTAAAACACTGGCTATTCCTCTTTTTGTTAGTTCTCTAACAACTATAATGGCCTTTTCTCCAATTATTTTAAATAAACAAAATATGGGAGAATATGTTGGACCTTTAACAATTGTTGTTATGCTAGCTCTTATGAGTTCTTGGTTAATTAACCAGACTTTTATTCCTTTATTATGTTATGACTTTATAAAACTAAAACCTGGTGAAAAGCAAAATCTTAATAGTAAACCATATGTTTTATATAGAGAAATATTAATTAAAGTTTTAAAAAATAAAAAGATTACAATTGTACTAACAGCTATCTCTTTTGCTTTTGGAATTTGGTTACTTGGTCTTGCGCCATCTAACTTTATGCCTGGTTCAACTGATCCTGTTATGTCAACATATATAACTTTACCTAAGGGAACAGATGTTAATCAAACAAGAGCTGTTGTTGAAGATTTAAATAAATTTATTGAAAAAAATTATAGTACTGGTCCTCAAGAACCTCTTCCACCTGGTCTTTGGGATTATCTAACAACTGGTGGTACAACTAAAACATATGATAAAGCAGGTGTTTTAAGTTGGGGATCATTTATTGGTGGAGGTGCTCCTAGATTCTCAACAGGATATTCTCCACAAACACAACTTCCTGAATATGCATATATTATGTATAACTTAACAGACTATAGATTAATTCCTAAGTTAAGTCAGGAGATTAATGAATATCTTTTAAATAAATATCCAGATATAGATGTTGTTTCTAAAGGTCTAGGAAGTGGAGTTTCTCTTGCTAAAGACTTAGGATATGTTTTTGCTTCACGTGATATAACTCTTTTAAAAAAGGTAGCGGAAGAAGTTAAAACTAAACTTACATCTCTTGATGGTACTTATGCTGTATCTGATGATTGGGGAATTGAAGTTCCTAAAATATTTATTGAGGTAGATACTGAAAAAGCTCAAATGGCTGGCTTTACTAATGATACTATTGGAACATATTTACAATATGTTCTTCAAGGTTATAATGCTAGTGTTTATAGAAACTTTGATGCTCCACCACAAAGTACAGTTATTCCAATAGTTTTAAGAGGTACAGATCAATATAAGGATGATTTAAACTCTATACAATCTATTGAACTTGTAAACTCTAAAGGACAAGCTGTTCCTTTAAAACAAATTGCTAAAATATCTTTAGAATATTATGATAGCCTTGTTGCTACTAGAAATATGGCTTATTCTATTGAAATTGATGCTGCTGTAAAAGATTCTACTACTCCTCTTGAAGTTAATAAAAAGTTTATGCCTTGGCTAGATGAAAAACTTAAAGAGTGGGGACCTGATGTTAAATACTACTCATCTGGTATTATGCAAACATCAGATGAAAACCAAGAGGCTTTATTTGCACAAGTTCCAATAGCGATTTTAGGAATGTTCTTCCTTGTTGTTGCACAATTTAACTCTATGAGAAAAGGTTTAACTATTATGCTTGTTATTCCACTTTCTATATTAGGAGTTGCTATTGGATTGTTATTAACTAATACTGATCTTGGATTTATGGCTATGATTGGTATTATAGCTCTTGCTGGAGTTGTTCTAAACCATGCCATCATTCTAGTTGATAAGATGACCATAGAAAAGGATGATTTAGGCCGTAGTGATCAAGATGCTGTTGTATTCGGTTGTCAATCAAGACTTAGACCTATTTTCCTAACTGTTGCTACAACTTTAGTTGGATTACTACCATTATATTTCTTTGGTGGACCACTTTTCCAACCAGTAGCAGTTGTTCTTATCTTTGGTCTTGTTACAGATACATTCTTAGCTCTTGGAGTTATTCCAGTTATCTATGCACTTTTCTATAAAATTGACTTTGCTGATTATGCATATGATGAAAGTCGTTTATTAATAGAAAATAAACCAACTGAAAATACTGAAAATAAAGATATTCAATCATAACAAAAATGCCTAGCTAATTAGCTAGGCATTTTTAATTTTAGATTTTTTTATATACATACTGCGGTCTACCAATATTCCCATAAATTATATTTTCTTTTATATAATCTATTTTTTCTAAGTAATCTAAATATTTTTTTATAGTGACATTACTCATATCTGTTAGTTCACAAATCTCTCGAATATTGAATTCTTTTCCATTTAGATTATCAATTTTATTCATTATTCCATTAAGTGTTTTTTCATTTAAACCTTTAGGTAAAATTTCAAAATTTTCCTCTTTATGAATATTTAATCTGTCTAAATCCTCTTGCACTATTTTTTTCTCATTAAAAAGTTCATTTTTATCATGGAATTTTTTAATAGCACATTTAAATCTTTCAAAATCAAAAGGTTTTATCAAATAATCTAAGCATCCCAAAGACAAAGCTTTTTTTATATCTTCACTTCCATTAGCTGATGTTATCATAATAATGTCAACTGTATAGCCCTCTCCTCTAACAGATTTTAAAATATCTAAACCACTTTCCCCTCCTAGAAAAATATCCATTAAAATTAAATCAACTTTAAATTTTTGTAAATATTCAAAAACTTCCTGTTTATTTATAGCGTGTCCAACTATTTCTAATTGTGATATTTTTGATATATATTCCATATTTATCATTGCTACCATTGGATCGTCTTCAACTACTAAAACTTTCTTCAATTACTTCACCACCTTTACTTTAAAGAACTTCCATTTTTCATTTTGTTCAAATTCAATTGTTCCGTTATATAATGATATTTTATTTTTTACAATACTTAATCCTACACCACGTAAATCTCCTTTTGTAGAAAATCCTCTTTCATAAATTTTAGAAAAATATTCTTGTGGAATTTTTTCTCCATTGTCCCAAACTTCAAGTTCAATATTTTTATTTGTTTCTATTATTTTTATTTTAATTATTTTTTCGATAATATTAGATTCTTTAAATGAATCCATAGAATTTTCTATTAAGTTACCAATGATTGTACTTATATCTTCAATTATAGGACTTTTATTTTCAGTTAAAACTTCTGAATATGAATCTATTATAAACTGTATTTTTCTCTCTTTACAAATTGCATCCTTTCCAAGTAACATAGCCTTTAAAAATGAATTTTTAATATTTGTAAATTTTTTAAAATCATACTCATTTAAATTCTGTATCTCAAGAATATATTTTTTTGCCATATCTATTTTTTCAAGATTTATAAGTCCTAATATAACATGTAATCTATTTTTAAACTCATGTATATTTGCTCTCATTCCATCAACTAACTGATCTATACCTGTAATTTCTCTAGCATATCTATTAACATCATCCTTTGTTTTTATAAGTAATATTGTTCCATAGTATTCAGATAAATTATATATTGGTAATATCTTTATATAATAGTACTCCTCTTCTATAACTACCTCTATATTTCTAGCAGTATTCTCTTTCCTTTCTAAGTAAGTACTTATCTTTTCTAAAATTAATTTTGGAGATAATTTACCATATTTTTTAGAAAAAACACTGTTTACCTTAAGTATTTCATTTTGTGTATTTAAAGCTATCAATCCTGATTCTAAATTATCTATTATTAATCTCTCTTCAACATACAGTCTCCCAATCTCTTCTGGATCTAATCCAAATAGACTCTTTCTAATACCATTTGCAAAAGTTATTGCTAATATAAAAGCTAGTCCAAAAGCCTCTATAAATAGTAAACATAACATTATAACTGTATTTTTTTTCATATCTGAAATTGCAGTGTAATATTTCCCTACCATTACAAAGCCTATCACTTCTTTATTTTTTATATCATATATAGGCTCAAATCGTCTAAAAGTAATCCCCATTGATCCCATCATTTTAGAAAAATATCCCTCTCCTTTTTTTATCTCGTTCCATTGAACAGGATTTACAAACTTTTGCCCTATCTGATTTTTGTCTAGATGAGAGTATTTTACTCCTTCAATATTTGCGACTACGATAATATCAATATCTCTAAATATATCTGTTAGTGAATCAACTTTTTTTTCAATCTCACCACCTTTATAACTCAGTTGTAAATTTTTTTTTATTTCATTACTACTACTGACAACTTTAGCTGCTTCTAAAAGATTTTTTGTTATATTATTTTCATCATTTTTTATTTTTTCATTAAAAAATATTGCATATGAAAAAATAAGGGGTATTAAATTTATTATTAAAACCCAAATCATTATTTTATTTTTAAAGTTTAATCTCTTCATAACTGTTATAGTAACATATAAAAAAGAGTTAGTACAATTAAATATTATACAAATTTAGATAATTTTTTTGTCTATTTTTTTATCATTTTAACTTTTTTTACTTAAAAAAGTTAAAAAACTATTTATAAAGTTTAAAAAATTGTTTTTTTCAAAAAAAGCAACTATATTAATTGGTGGGCACTTCATTTTTAAATTTTATTTTATTATTTTAGGAGGATTTTATGAATTTTAGTGAAATTATTTCAAGTATTTTGAAGAATAATAGTATTGTTGGTGCTATCTCTTCATCTGTCTTAATCATTCTTTTTGGATTTTATCTTAGAAAAACTAATGTTTTAAAAGATGGAACATCGAAAACATTAAGTGACGTTATTTTATCAGCATCTTTACCAGCTTTAGCTTTTAACTCTTTTATGCAAGATATCAATAAAAATAGTTTAGAGCAAGGTATCAATCTTTTAATTTGGGGATTTGCTATATATATTTTATTGATATTTTTAACAAAGGTTTTATACATTCAATATAAAGGGGATAAGAAATCTGTTTTAGAAGTATTAACTATATTTGGATCTACTACTTTCTTTGGTATTCCAATTATCGCTGCTGTTTATGGAGAAGTTGGAGTTATGTATGCTTCTATTTTCAATATAGCATATAGAGTTTTTCTTTATTCTTACGGATACATTAAAATGTCTGGTATTAAAGTAGATCGAAAAAATGTATCTCAGATGTTTTTAAATCCAATTGTTTTAGCTACATTTTTAGGTATGTTTGTTTGGGTTTTCCAAAGTTCGCTACCTCAAGTATCTATTGGTGATAAAAGTTATGCATTTTTAAGAATTGATAAAACAGCTTTTTGGTTATTTAAACCTATGACTTATTTAGCTGCTCTTTGCTCTCCATTAGCTTGGATTTCTATTGGTGCAAAATTAGCAGATATCTCTCTAAAAGAAGCTTTCTCTTCGAAAGATTCTTGGATTTACAGTTTTGTTAAAGTTTTAGGAGTTCCTGCTATAAATATAGTTGCTTTATATATTTTAAATGTTACAAATATTCTACCAATATCTTTTGTAGGATTAGCTACTGTCGTTATTATGATGGCAACTCCAACAGCTACTGTTGCAGCAGCTTACGCTATAAAATTTGATAAAGAATCGCTTATGACATCAAATTGTTCTTTACTATCTACAGTATTTAGTGTAATATGTATGCCATTATGGATTGTAGTTTTAGAGATTATTAAATCTTTACATATATTCGGATAGATTAATAAATTTATAGGAGGTTTACAATGAAATTAATATGTTTTGGTGTTAGAAAAGTAGAGCGTGATTTTTTTATAAAATTAAATAGATTTGGATATGAATTAACTTTAGTTGAAGAGCTATTAAATGATGAAAATATTCATTTAATAAAGGGTCATGAAGCAGTTATGTTAAGAGCAAATTGTCCAGCTAATAGAAAAAATTTAGAAATAATTAAAGAATATGGAGTTGAATACCTTTTAACAAGAACTGTAGGTTATAATCATATTGACTTAGACGCTGCTAGAGAGATGGGATTTAAAATGGCTAGAGTTCCTACTTATTCTCCAAATGCTATTGGAGAACTAGCAATTACTTTTGCTATGAATTTAGTTAGAAAAGGAACTTATATGGTAAATAGAAGTAGAGAAAAGAATTTTACTGTAGATGAATTTATGTTTAGTAGAGAGATTAGAAATCTAACTGTAGGTATTGTTGGAACTGGAAAAATCGGATTAACAACTGCTAAGCTTTTTAAAGGACTTGGTTCTAAAGTTATTGCTTATGATATCTACGAAAATGAAAATGCTAAAGATATTTTAGAGTATGTTTCAATGGATGATTTAATTAAAAATGCGGATATTATAAGCTTACACTGTCCATATATAAAAGGATCTAATGATAACTTAATCAATGATGAGCTTATTAGTAAAGCTAAAGATGATGTTATCATAATAAACACTGCTAGAGGAGAACTTCAAGATGTTGAAGCTATCATAAGAGGATTAGAAAGTGGAAAAGTTGGCGGATTTGCAACAGATGTCTTTTCTAACGAAAAAGAGTTCTTCTTTAAAAATATGGCTGGTAAAGAGATTGATAAAAATGTTGAAAAACTTTTAAATCTTTATCCTAAAGTATTAATAACTCCACATATTGGTTCATATACAGATGAAGCTTTAACAAATATGATTGAAATATCTTATGAAAATCTTGATGAATTTATTAAAAAAGGAATTTGTGAAAATCAATTATAATAACTTAATAGAAAAGCTATGAAGATTAAACTTCATAGCTTTTTTTAAAAGACACTATTTAATAGATTTTCCATTTTCTTTCTTAATTCGCTTCTCTCTCCATTCCAGTGATTAACTACAATAGCAAAAGCGTATGTTCTTCCATTTTTTTCCACATATCCAGCATAAGATTGTATTCCACTCATACTTCCACTTTTAACTCTAACTTTTCCTTCTAAAGGTGTATTTCTTAAAAATAGAGCTACTGTTCCATCTTTTCCAGCAACAGGTAAAAGATTTTCTAATCCATCCTTAGAGTGAGATAAAATTTCTACTAATAACTTTGTTGAAATAGTATTTCCTCTAGATAAACCACTTCCATCTCTCATAGTTAAAGAGTGAACATCAATTCCTTTCTCTTCCCAAAACTTTTCTATCTTTACACCTTTTGTTTTCTCTATTAATTGATATAGATGTTCTGTATAGTGATTATCACTTCTTGTTAATAAAATTTTAACTATTTCAGATATTGGTGGAGACTTCGTTACTGCTATAACTTTTGGATTTCTCGGTCTTTGTGAAGTTAATCTAGCTGTTTTTATATTTCCATTTACTTTTATATTTTCTCTTTTTAAATAATATGAAAAATATTGTCCTAAAAATAATCCTGGATCAGGAATATCACTTTGAATTGTTAATCCATTTTTATTTTGTGGAACTACTCCAAAAATTCTTCTTTTATTTTCTAAAGGTATTCCTCTAACATATATATCTTTTTTTCCACCTGGCATTACTACGCTTTGATTATCAAATGTTAATCCTTGAATCTCAGGTTTAGTTTTTATTACTTCAGGTTTTTGCCCTGAAATACCTGTATTTAAATAAAGAGTATAAATATTATCAAACACACTTATTCCATATGTTCCTTGTCCATAGTTAGTTCCCATATCTTCCCATAACCATTTTCCTGGTATTCCTTCATATCCAAAAAGATCATCTAATACAATTATATTTCCATTAATTGATTTTATTCCTGCTCTTTTTACCTCTTCAGTCCAATTTTTTAAAAACTCCTCTCTATTTATAGAGATTCCATCTGAACCTAAAGTTGGGTCTCCACCACCTTGAATGTAGATATTTCCAGTTAAAACTCCATCTTTAGATATTTTTCCATCATATAAAACTTTAGTTTCTAAAACAGTATCTGGACCTAATACCTCTAATGCTGTTGCTGAAGTAACTATTTTTAAAACTGATGCAGGAGTTAAAGCTGTTTCTCCTCTGTAGTTATCAATAACTGCTCCACTTTTTACATCCATAGCATAAAAACTTAAATTTCCATGCTCTAATACCCTTGAATTAACAAACTCATCAACAGCTTTTGATTTATTTTTAGTAGGTAAAGTTACCATTGGTACAACTGGCTCCTCTACTATTTTATCTGGAACAACTGGAATTTGATAACTATCTCTATTCTCAGATTTTTCTATACTGCTACAACTTGCTAAAAAAGCTGTAATTAATGCCAAACAAATATATTTTTTCTTCATACACCACCTCTTTTAAGACTTTTTTATATCCTACATCATTTAAAGATATTTTTAAAGTATTTTTATAATTAATTTAATCTTTATATAAAATAAAAAAGCTTAGAAAAAAATCTAAGCTTTTAATCTTTACACTTTGCTAACTTCTACTTCTCTTCCTTCTTTTCTCCACTGGGAATATTCTGCAATACTTGTAAATAAAACATCTGTAGATGAGTTTAATGCTGTTTCACACGAATCTTGAAGAACTCCTATAACAAATCCCACTCCAACAACTTGCATAGCTATATCATTAGATATTCCAAATAAACTACATGCAAGTGGTATTAGTAATAGAGATCCCCCTGCAACTCCTGAAGCACCACAAGCACTTACTGCTGAGAGAACACTTAGAACAATTGCAGAAAAGAAATCCACTTGAATTCCCAAAGTATGTGCTGCACTTAATGCAAACACAGATATTGTAACTGCTGCTCCAGCCATGTTTATTGTCGCTCCAAGAGGAATAGAAACAGAATACATATCTTTTTCTAAACCTAACTTCTCGCAAAGATTCATATTTACAGGAATATTTGCTGCTGAACTTCTTGTAAAAAATGCTGTTAACCCACTCTCTTTTAAACATGTAAAAACTAATGGATATGGATTTTTTTGAATCATTATAAAAGCTATTATTGGATTAATTATAAGAGCTACTGTTGCCATACATCCTAAAAGTAAAAGTAAAATCTTTCCATATGATAGTAATCCACTTCCACCACTAGCTATTATTGAACTAAATATTAATCCCATAACACCAAATGGAGTAAACTCTATGATAAGTTTTACAACTTTTAAAAGAGCTTTAGAGATATCAATTACTACCTCTTTTGTTCCTTCTTTAGCCTCCTTTAAAAAGATACCAAATAAAGAACTCCAAAATAAAATACCAATATAATTTCCATTAAAAAGAGCTTTTACCGGATTATCTATAAGGTTTAAAAGTAGAGTTTTTAAAACTCCAACTATATTTTGTGGAGCTGACTCCATATTTACATTAGATACAAGGGATAGGGTAACTGGGAATAAAAAACTTCCTATTACTGCAACTAAACTGGCTAAAAAAGTTCCCAATAAATATAATATAACTATTGATTTTATATTTGTTTTCTGACCTTTTTTATGTTGAACAATTGCAGATATAACTAAGAAAAAAACTAATATTGGAGCAACGGCTTTTAGAGCTCCTACAAATAGATCTCCAAAAATTGTTATCCAACTCATACTATTTGGAGCTATATATGCTAAAACTACTCCAAATAATAATCCTATAAAAATTCGTTTAACCAGGCCTAAGCCACACCATCCTTTAAACATTTTCTCCATTTTTACCATCTCCCTGTCTTTATTTTACAAACATATGTTTTTAGATAAGAGACACTATAACATATAAT
>NZ_CAMQXC010000046.1 GCF_947038635.1 uncultured Cetobacterium sp.
ACTATATATTTGATATAACATTAACACAAATTTATCCAGCAATAGATTTAAGAAGTGAATCATTGCCATTTTTTATTTTCTTTACAATAAGTATGCTATCACTATTTTTTATACCTCTTATTCCTGAAACAAAAGGAAAAACATTAGAGGAGATAGGAGAGTATTGGAATAAGATAAAATAAAAAATCTGAGCTCTATTTAAGCTCAGATTTTTATTTGCTTATTTTTTAATAGGTTCAACCATATCTTTATAAGGCCAAGTACTCATTCCCTCTTTAGAGTTATAAACATTTTTAAATCCATTTTTCTTTAAAATTTCAGCAGCTTTTTTAGAACGATTTCCACTTACACAAAAAGTTATATATGTTTCATCTTTATTAAGTTCTGGCAAACGTTTTTCTAATTCAGGAAGAGGAATATGTTTTGCTCCTTTAACTAATCCTGTTTTTTCCACTTCATCGTTATTTCGAACATCTAAAAGAGTACCTTTATTTTTGTTTAAAATGTCCATAACTTCAGCAAGAGAAACTGTTTCATAATAACCTTCAACATCATTATAAGATGGTGTATTAGCAAAGGAAGTAGTACCAAATCCCAAAAGTAATAAAAGCATAGATAAAATTATTTTTTTCATAAAAGCCTCCTCAAATTTTTTTATTTTTTAGAAATAAGTCCTCGGATACCACCAGATATCAAAAGAGTAACATCCTTTAATATATTTGGCAAATTAAAAGGTCCCGAATAAGCAATATATCTCGGTTCCCATTGAGGATTAAATTTATCTTTAAAACTACGAAGCCCTTTAAAGTTATAAAAATGCTCTCCATGAGAAAAAATAGCACGCTCAATTTTATTCCAAAATGAAGCTGTATTATCTTCAATACCAGCTAAGGGAGCCATTCCTAAATTAAATTTTTTAAATCCATTTTCTTTTCCATAATTTATAACACAGATAAAAAAGTAATCCATTGTTCCATGAACAGCTTCGTTTCGATATCTCATTAAATCAAGGGAGATTTCTTCCTTGTTATCTGTTTCTAAAAGATTTCCAAAAGCTAAAATTTTATTATCCTTTTTTATAACTCCCACAGGGAAATTTAAAAGATACTCTTTTGTAAATTTTCCGAGAGAAAATCCTTTTTCTTTTGCATTTTTATCTTGTAACCATTCATTAGAGATACTTTCTAAATCATCTAAAATTTCAGGGACTTTTTCAACGGGGATAACTTCAAAAGTATATCCTTCTTTTTCAACTCTATTAAAAGCATGTCTAAGAGGCTTAGCATCGCTTCCATCTAGAGTAAAGGTTTCTAAATGGACTTGAGCAAACTCACCAATTTTTAAAAAGCTAAGTCCAACATCTAAGTAATAATTCAGATGATTTTTATTGATTTCATAGAAAACAGTCTCTTTTTTATTGGCTTTACAGTGATTATAAAACTTCCAAATACAACTTCCAAAAGTTTTTTCATCTCCAATAGGATCTCCCATAGCCACAAAGGAGTGACCACTTTTTCCAAACATAATGAAAGAGTTTTTACTATCATCAAAGATTATCTCTTTATCACCTAAAAGAGATAAATAAGCATCAGTTGTGCTAGAAAGACTGATACAATTTCTTAAATCTCTATCTGTTGGAGAGTTTTCTTCTTGAGGAGCTTCACTATTTTTTTCCTCAATAGATGATTTTTTCTTTTCACCAATAACACTTAAAATGATTAAGATAGCAAATGCAAAGAAAATACCTAAAAGTGTATTTGAGAAACTCCAAGATATTTTCGAAAAAAATTCAGTTTCTTTATATGAAAAAACACCAAGATACACCCCAATTAGAATAACCAATATTATAGTGGAAAGTTTTTTTATAGATGGTTTTTCAGAGAAGAAGCTATTTTTTCTATAAAAATAATTTTTAGTAGGAATTGTTCCTATGAAACTTAGAGTTAAAAAAATTGTAAAAAATAGATGAAACTCTTTTACAATAGATAGAGCAATAGAACACCCTAGAAAAATAAGGGATATAAAGTAAGCAAGTTCAAATCGTTTTTCAATATAGTAAGCTAAAAATAACAGAGTAGTTCCAATAGCTGCTCCTATAAAATGAGAAGTTTCCAAGTTTAAAAATGGAAATACAACTTCGATTTTTGTTATCAGTTCAGAGGAGAGTGGAAAAAATCCTGAAAAAATAAGTATAATTCCAGATAAAGTAATGATTAGACTTAAAAAATTAGGAAATTGAGAAAAAATTATTTTTTCCATCTCTGTAATTTTAGTGTTATCTTTTCTAATGAAAAGATGATAAATTGTAAAAATAGTAAAAGCAACAAGGAGTGGTATAAAGAAATACGCAATTCTATATACTAAAAGAGCTCCAATAATCTTATCTGAAGAATATGCTCCTCCTAATAAAGTTAAGAAAATTAGATCAAAAACTCCAATCCCTCCAGGAACGTTACTCAAAAAACCTAAAATTTGTGCAATAATAAAAATAGCTAAAAAATGAAAGAAATCAATTCTATTATGTGGAGGTAGTGCAAAATACAATACAAAACTTAAAGAAACCCAATCAGCAAGAGCTATTAAGATTCTATTTATTAAAATTGAGTTAGTATTTTTATGCTTTTTTATAATTACTCCTGTAAAAATAAAAGCTCCAATTAGAAGTATTACTCCAATAGGAACAGTTGTAGCTATTGGTAGTTTTATAGGTAGCTTTATATCCACCAAAGAGATTGGAAGAAGAGTTAAAAAAATACCGCCAATCCAAAGTAAACCTAGCCAAAAAGTTGTATAACAAAAGATAACTACATTCATAATTGTTTTATACGGAACTCCTAGTATAGAGTATAGGTTTAATCTAAGTCCAGATGCAGTTAGACCAGAAAGACCAATTGAATTAGCAAACGCAAAACTAACAAAGGCAACAAAACTTATATTTTTTCTAGGAAGATTGTAGTTTTCATTTTTAAAAGCTAAGACGTCAAAACAAGTTAAAATAAGATAATCTAAGCAAACAAAAAAGATAATTAAAGTTATTGCCCAAAATGGGATAGCTTCAATTGAAGATTTTAAATCGTAAAGATTATATTTTTTCAACTCCTTATGTATAAAAAATATAGCAACTAAAAAAATAGTTAATTCAGCTGTAATTTTAAAATATTCAATAATTTTTTTCTTATTAAATTTTGAAACATTTTCCATAGTAACCCCACCTCATTAATTAAATATAACTATAATAGATTTACAAAAAAAACTGCATAATCCTCTATTAAATAAAAATAAAAAAAAGAATACTTAATTTACCTAAGTTAAAAAAGTGAGATGATATATAAATAAAATTTCTTGTAAAAATGTTCTAAATACAATATAATCGTCTTGTAAAAATAATAAACACGCGTTCATAAAACATTTAGGAGGGTTAAAGTGAAAATAAATAGTACAAAAGTTGCTCAAATAGCTGGAGTTTCAAGAAGTACAGTTTCAAGAGTCATAAATAATTACCCTAATGTTCCTTCAGAAACAAGAGAAAAAATTTTAAGAGTTATAGATGAGTTAGGATACATTCCAAACAGTAGTGCTCAGGTTTTAGCTGGAAAAAAAAGTAGAACAATTGGACTTTTTATCTATGGCGATAATAATGATAAAAGTAAAATACTAGATAATGGATTATCTTTTGGTTATTACTTAGATTTTATAAATAGAGTTTTAAAAGAGGCGTTAAAACTGGATTACCAACTATTAGTTGATGTAATAAATGATAATAACTTTTCTAAAGTGGAATCTTTATATGTAAATAGAGATATTATTGGGGGAATATTTATAGGATTTAAAGAGGGAGATGAAAATGTTCAAAAGATAATAAAGCAACATTCACCAATAGTATTAGTTGATTATCTTTCAAATCCAAATTGCGAAAATAAAGGAGTTTATTATATAAATACAGAGGACTTTAATGGAGCTAAAGAAGCTACTGAACACCTTATAAATTTAGGAAAAAAAAGAGTGATTCATATTTCAGGAGATAGATATAAACTTTCTGGAAAAGAAAGAGAAAAAGGATATGTAGAAGCTATGAAAAAATTTGGAATGACTCCAATGATTTACAATGGTAACTACTCTGATGAAAAAGCTACAGAGATAATTATGAATTTGTTGGAAAAAAAAATAGAGTTTGATGGGGTATTTTGTGCCAATGATAATATGAGTTATTGTGTAAATAATATTTTAAAAGAAAATGGAAAAGATAATATTCCAATTATAGGGTTTGATAATTTAAGAAATACAATTCCTTTAGGGCTTATGTCAGTAGCTCCAGATATAAATAGTTTAGCTAAAGCAGCTGTGGAACTACTTCAAGATGATAAAGGAGAAAAGCAAAAAGTTACTTTTATAAAAACAACTTTGATAAAGGGATTAAAAGAGTATATAAAAGAGAGCTACTTAGACTAATTAGGAGGAAAGATGATATATATAAACGAGGAGAAAAAAGAGTTTCATTTACAAAGTTTAAATATGAGTTATATATTTAATGTCATGAAAAATGGACAATTAGGTAATTTATACTTTGGTAAAAAAATAAAGCATAGAGAAAATTTTTCTCATTTCTTCAATCAACCAGAAGTAGGTATAGGAATAATAGCTCATCATGAAGAGGATTCTGGATTTTCTTTAGAGTATTATAAGCAGGAATATCCATCATATGGAACGACAGATTTTAGAAAACCAGCTTTTCAAATAGAGAGCAGTGATTGTAGTAGAGTTACTGAGTTTTTATATAAAGGGTATAGAGTATATAAAGGAAAGGAAAAATTAGAAGGCTTACCTTCAACTTATATGGAAAGTGAGGAGGAGGGAGAAACTTTAGAGATAGAGTTAGTAGACACTCTTTTAAATTGTAAACTATTTTTAACATATACGACTTATAAAAATAGAGATGTAATAACTAGAAATGCAAAGTTTGAAAATTATGGGCAAGAGAGTGTAAATATCCATAGAGCTATGAGTTTTGCACTAGACCTTCCAGATTATAACTACGAGATGGTACATCTTTCAGGAGCTTGGGCAAGAGAAAGATTTATAAAAAATAGAAAATTAGAGGTTGGATGTCAATATATTGATAGTACTAGAGGGGCAAGTAGTGCTCATCAAAATCCATTTATAATTTTAAAAAGACCTGAAACAACTGAAAATATTGGAGAAAGCATAGGTTTTGCACTAGTTTATTCAGGAAATTTTTTAGCCCATGTAGAAGTAGATCACTTTGATGCAACAAGAGTTACAATGGGAATCAATCCATTTGATTTTAAATGGAAATTGGACGGAGGAGATAGTTTTCAAACTCCAGAGGGAATAATTGTTTATAGTGATAAAGGAATGAATGATTTAAGTCAAACTTTCCATAAACTTTTCCGTGAAAGAGTTGCAAGAGGAGAGTGGAGAGATAAAGAGAGACCAATTTTAGTTAATAACTGGGAAGCAACATATTTTGATTTTAATGAAGAGAAAATTGTAGCTATGGCAGGAAAAGCAAAAGAGTTAGGATTTGAGCTCTTTGTTTTAGATGATGGTTGGTTTGGAAAAAGAGATGATGATAAAACATCTTTAGGAGATTGGTTTCCAAATTTAGAAAAACTACCAAATGGAGTAAAAGGTTTAGGGGAAAAGGTAGTAAAAGAGGGAATTAAATTTGGACTTTGGTTTGAACCAGAGATGATTAGCAAAAATAGTAAGTTATATGAGGAGCATCCAGATTGGATTTTAGGAGTACAAAATAGAAGATTATCAATGGGAAGAAATCAATATATATTAGATCTTTCAAAAGAAGAGGTTAGAGAATATATAGTGAATATTTTATCTGAAAGATTTTCTGAAGCACCTATAAGTTATGTGAAATGGGATATGAATAGAAATATGACAGAGATAACATATCAAGATTTACCACATAAATATATACTTGGATTATATGAAATCTTAGAAAAGTTAACGTCTAAGTTTCCACATATATTATTTGAATCATGTGCATCAGGAGGGGGAAGATTTGATGCAGGAATGCTTTACTACATGCCACAAGTTTGGACTAGTGATGATACAGATGCAATAGTAAGACTTAATATTCAACATGGAACATCGTTGGCATATCCTTTAATATCAATGGGAGCACATGTATCAGATATACCAAATCATCAAACAGCAAGAAAAACTAGTTTAAAAACAAGAAATGATGTGGCTACTTTTGGAAATTTTGGATATGAATTGAATCTTTTAGACTTTGACACTAAAATGGGAGAAGAGGTAACGAAATATTTAAATTTTTATAAAAGTAATAGAAAACTTATACAATTTGGAGATTTTTATAGACTAGAAAGTCCTTTTGAAAGCAATACAGCAGCTTGGATGGTTGTAAGCAAAGAAAAAGATGAAGCTTTAGTTGGACATTTTACAATTTTAGCTGAACCAAATCCAGGATATAATAAAAAAGTGATACTGAAAGGTTTAGATTCTGAAAAAAAATATTTAGTAAATGATGTATTTGAAGCTTATGGAGATGAACTTATGAATATTGGAATTATATTTCCACAACCAGAAAGATACTTTTCAAAAGATTCAGAAACTCAAGATTTTAAAAGTAGAATTTTTAAATTAAAAGAGATTAAATAAAAGCTCACGGGAGGAGTATCATGGTTAGTTTAAAAACAAAGTTATCATACGGTTTAGGTGCTTTAGGAAAAGATTATGCTTGTGCAATAGTTTATATATTTTTAATGTATTATTTTACAGATGTTTTAGGTTTAGCTCCAGCATTTGTAGGAACGCTATTTTTAGTGGCTAGAATGTGGGATGCAATAAATGATCCTGCTATGGGAATGATTGTAGATAATACAAGAAGTAAATGGGGAAAGTTTAGGCCTTGGATTTTAATTGGAACTCTTTTAAATGCTATTACAGTTGTTGGGATGTTCACAAAACCAGAGGCATTTAGTGGAAAAAGTTTGTATATTTATATATCTATTATGTATATTTTATGGGGGATGACTTATACAGTTATGGATATACCATTTTGGTCTATGATACCTGCTCTTTCTGAAGATAAAAAAGAAAGAGAGGAGATAGCAGTAGTACCTAGAATATTTGCAAGTTTAGCTTGGTTATCACTTGGAAGTTTAGGGTTACCACTAATAGCATTTTTAGGAAAAGGAAATGAAGGCAGAGGATTTTCCCTACTGTCACTTGGAATTGCAGGAGTGTTTATTTTAACAACTTTACTAATGGTAACAAATGTAAAGGAGCAGATAAAAACAAAGAAAAATAGTGAAAAAATAAATTTAAAAGAGGCGTTTAAACTGATTTTAAAAAATGATCAATTGGTAGCATTAATAGGAACAGTATTAATGTATAATTTAATGGCTCAAATTTCAGGTGGAGTAGCAATATACTATTTTAAATATGTAATTGGAGTAGAAACTTTGTTTTCAGTATTTACTGGATTTTCAGGTTTAGCAGAGATAGGATCTTTAATGGCATTTCCATTTTTATCAAGAAAATTGGGAAGAAAAAAAGTATTTTTCTTGGCATGTGCACTTCCTGTAGTAGGATTTTTAATGTTATTTGTTTTTGGAAATATAGCACCAACAAATGGAACTTTAATAGCTTTTGCTGGAATAGTAGCAAAATTAGGTGGAGGATTAACTTTAGGAATTTCAACAGTTATGCTAGCAGATGTTGTAGATTATGGAGAGTTTAAATTTGGAAGTAGAAATGAAAGTGTAATTTTCTCAGTTCAAACGTTGCTTGTAAAATCAGCATCAGCTGTAAGTGGTTGGTTAATAGGAATGGGGTTATCACTAGTGGGATATGTGCCAAATGTAGCTCAAAGTGGATCAGCTATAATGGGAATTAAATACTTGATGATAGTTTTTCCAATTTTGCTTTCAATATTTGGGTATGTAATCTATAAAAAGTATTATAGATTAAATGGTGAATACTATGATGAGATAGTTGAAGCTATAAAAGTAAAAAGAGAGATAGAAGTGTAGTAAAAAAATGGTGTAACTGACTTAGTTACACCATTTTTTATTGAAAGATTGCAATTTACCCAATAAAAATTGAGGTATTTAAATTTTCTAAAAGATTTAGTCCAGTTCGATTAGTTATTTTTTCAAAGAAAAACGAACGACTCAGATTTCCCATAATAACTAAGTTAGATTTTCCTAAAGCAAAATAGAAATCTTTTAAAGTATCATCTTTAGAGTTAAAGTTTATAACATCTCCAGAAATCCCTTTATTTTTCATAAGCTCAACTAAATAGTGTTTTTCATAGTTACAATTCCACGAAAGTATTGGAATACTTTCTACATCTAGATTAGGGAAAAGAGTTAAAAAATTATAAACACTTTTATTAATTTTAATTCCATCATTGGAAACTATTGAAATATTTTCAAAAGTTAATGGTTTATTTCTTAAAATAATAATAGGCCTATAAGCAATTTTCAATAACTCTAAAAATAGATCATTTAAATATTCACTTTGTTCTAACATAAGTAAATCAGCAGTTTTTAGAAGAGTTTTAACTTCGTCTACTCCAACTTCAGATTGAACAATAAGCTCAGTTTCAATTTTGTATTTTTTTAAAGCCACATTTACTTGAGCTACAAAATCATCTTCCATTTCATTTAAAATTTCAGCTGCACCACCAGAATTTAAAACAGTCTCACTAATTGGTATCTTATAGGCAATGTCTCGAATATACATTGGAACTATGTCAAAACCAAAATGAGTTTTTAAATGAAGATAGCTTTTAAAAATAAGATCTAAATCATTGCCATTTTTTAATAGAATAACAACTTTTTTCATAATTGAAAATCCTCCCGATAAAGATATTTACATCTGTATGTTCTAAAAAAAAATAGAAATCCTTTAAAACTTTAATAAAATAAAAGGAATGTTGTTTATTTTTTGTAAAATGATTATAATAATTATGAGGTGATAAAAATGTTAAATTTCTTTAGTTTTAAAAGGATTCAAGAGATTTTTAAAAATATAGCTAG
Source organism: uncultured Cetobacterium sp. (assembly GCF_947038635.1). Lineage (GTDB taxonomy): Bacteria > Fusobacteriota > Fusobacteriia > Fusobacteriales > Fusobacteriaceae > Cetobacterium_A. Next base: position 9,045 of record NZ_CAMQXC010000046.1, read on the forward strand.
AAATATAGAGTTGATTTTTGAACAGAGAGAGGGACGGAATGAGTTTTGTAAAATATGTGGAAAGCGAGTTCCAAATAGTGATTTTTCAGAGCAATTTGAAGATGAAGGTGAGTTAAGTAGTAGATGTCTATATTGTAATAAAAAGTTTATAAAAGCTAGAGAGAGGGTTATGAAATAATCCTCTCTCTTTTTATTTTATATATATTTTTAAATCTCTTTAAATGGGTTAGGGTTATGCACACAAATAATTTTAGTTATACAATTTGTTTCGTTTTTCCAGTTATGTGGTTTTTTAGAATTAAAAGTAGTACTATCTCCAGGATAAAGAGTAAACTCCTCATCTTCGAGATTTAAAGTTAGCACACCTTCTAAAACAAATATAAACTCCTCACCTTCATGTGAATAAAGCTGTAAATTGTATGAACCGTTATCTGTAAATGGCATAATATCAATTAATCTAGGATATAGGTCAAAAGTTTTCATATTTGGGCTCAAGTTATGTTGAATAATTTTATCAGTAATAGCCACAGCATCTCTATTATAACTTCTTACTATTTGATTGCAACTCTCTTCTTTTCTATTAAAATCAAAGAAAAATTCAAGTTCAACACCTAAAGAGTGAGCAATAATCTCTAAAGAGTCAATGGCGATACTTGTCATTCCCCTTTCAAGTTGAGATAAAAAACCAACAGAAAGATTGCTAGCAACACTTAAGTCTTTTAAGGTCATCTCCTTTTTTTTACGAAGTTCTTTTATTAAAGAACCAATATTAGTAGAATATTTACTCATTAAAACCCCCTTTATTATAAAAAATATCGTATAGTTTAAATTATCATAAAAAATGATAAAATTCTATCATTTTTTTTAAACAGAATACAAAATTTCATTTATATGAATAAATAAAGCTTTATAAACCTTGAATTTATATTCAAAACAGGGTTTTTCTTTTTAAAAATATATTAAAATTCATAAAAATGAAAAAATTAGTTGAAAAAAATAAAATTAAGGATTATAATAGGCACAATATGAATAATACGTTCAAAAAATAAAAGGGAGGTATTAAAATGGAAATGACAGAACAAAAGATAACAGATGAAAATGTATTGAAGGAAGTGCCTGAAAAAGAGAGCGTTGAAAGAGAAGTCGCCTCAGTTTCAAAAGAAACTTTTGTAGTTTTAACAGTATTTGTAACTCTTTTTATTTATCTTGGCAGTGTTATGGGAATTGATAAAGTTTTTAGTGTTATGATGAAAACTGGGCATGATGTTTTAATGAATACATCTTTTTACATTATGGCTGTAGCTATTTTAGCAGGAGCAGTAGCTTCAATAATGTCAGAGTTTGGAATTGTCGCTTTAATTAACAAAATAATATCACCACTTATGAGGCCACTTTTTGGATTACCAGGAGCAGCAGCACTAGGAGCTGTAACAACATATATATCAGACAATCCAGCTATTTTAGGACTTGCAGAAGATAAGGGATTTAGTAAATATTTTACAAAAGCTGAAAAAGTAACCTATACAAATTTAGGAACAACATTTGGAATGGGACTTATTGTTACAGCGTATATGTTGAGTTTAGGAAGTGAATATATAAAAGCTGTACTTATAGGAAATATTGGAGCAGTTATTGGAGGAGTATTTTCAGTTAGAATGGTATTAAGGTATGCTAAGAAATATTATAATGAATCAAGTAGTGAAAAAATAGATACTAAAGAGGAAGGAGATTTTAGAAAAATTAGAGCAGGAAGTGCTTTTGAAAGACTTTTAGCATCTATGATGGATGGTGCTAAATCAGGGGTAACTTTAGGTCTTGCATGTGCTTCAGGAACAGTTTTAATTTGTACATTTGTTATGATTTTAACATTTGGACCTCAAGGAGAAAATGGAACATATGTGGGAGCAGCTTATGAAGGAGTTCAATTGCTTCCAAGATTAGGATCATATTTTACACCTGTTGCAAAAATGTTATGGGGATTTGGAGAACCAGAATTATTAGCTTATCCCTTTACAGCATTAGGGGCAGTTGGAAGTGCTATGGGGTTAACTAAAGGATTTATAGATAAAGGTTTAGCTAATGCAAATACAATTGCAGTATTTACAGGAATGGGAATTTGTTGGAGTGGATTTTTAAGTACACATGTGGGAATGTTAGATACATTAAAGCATAATCACTTTATAAAAATATGTATTTTATGGCAACTTTTAGGAGGGCTTATAGCAGGAGTTGCAGCAAACTATCTATTTAAACTACTATTAATATTTTAAAGGAAGTGAAGAAGATGGCAATACCCTATGTAATAAATATACAGAAATATTCTCTTCATGATGGGGATGGAATAAGAACGACAATATTTTTTAAAGGATGTTTATTAAACTGCTGGTGGTGTCATAATCCAGAAAGTCAAAGATATACCCCAGAGTTACTCTTTAATTATGAAAGGTGCAAAGGGTGCAAAGAGTGCGAAAAGATTTGTCCTGAGCACGTTATAAAAGTTAAAGAGAATGTAGCTAAAACAGAAAGAGAAAATTGTATACTGTGTGAAACATGTTTAGATTATTGTGTCAATGAAGCTAGAGAGATTGTAGGAAAACAATATCCAATAGAGGAACTTTTAAAAGAGATTGATAAAGATAAAATGTTTTACGAAGAATCAGGAGGGGGAGTCACTCTTTCAGGTGGAGAGATAATGACTCAAGATATTGGTTACTTAATTGAATTATTAAAAAAGATAAAAAAAAGAGGGTATCATGTAACTATTGATACTTGTGGTTATGCTCCACAAAAAAATTATGAAGCTTTAATAGATTATGTGGATACATTTTTATACGATATAAAAACAATGGACAATGAAGTCCATAAAAAATATATGGGAAAAGGAAATGAACTAATACTCTCAAATTTAAAGTATTTAAGTGAGTGTGGAAAAAACATATATATAAGAATACCTTTAATTGGTGGAGTAAATAGCAGTGAAGAAAGTATTGAAGCAATTGTGAAATTTTTAAAAGACAGTGTTCAAGTAAAAAAAATAAATCTGCTTCCTTATCATAAAGCAGGAACAAACAAATATGAAAAATTAGATTTAAATTATTTAGGAGAAGATTTTGTTACACCTTCACAGGAAGAGCTAGAAAAGTATTTAGATATCTTTAGAAAAAATGGATTTTCAGATGTTAAAATAGGAGGGTAGATAAAATGAAAAAAAGAGGGATGAATGAAAGAATTCAAAAATTAAGAGAGCAAAGTGTAGAAACTCCAGCACATATTTATATTGAAAGAGCTAAGTTAGTAACAGAAGCATATAAAAAATATGAGGGAGCAGTTTCTATTCCAGAGTTAAGAGCTCTTGCTTTTAAACATTTTATGGAGAATAAATCTATTTGCATAAATGAAGGTGAGTTAATTGTGGGGGAAAAAGGTGATGGTCCACAAGCAGCTCCAACTTTTCCAGAACTTTGTTGTCATACTTTAGATGATATGCATGTAATGAATGATAGAGATTTAATATCTTTTAAAGTTACAAAAGAGGATTTGAAAATTCAGGAAGATGAAATTATTCCATATTGGGAAAAAAGATCTATTAGAAATAAGATTATAAACTCTATGGGGAAAGAGTGGAAAGAGTGTTATGAAAGTGGAATTTTTACAGAGTTTATGGAGCAAAGAGGTCCTGGACATACTGTAGGTTCTGAAAATATATATAAGTATGGATTTTTAGATTATAAGAAAAAGATTCAAAAAACTATTGAAAAATTAGATTTTTTAAATGATAAAGAAGCTTTAGATAAAAAACAGGAACTAAATGCAATGAGTATTTGTTGTGATGCAATTATAACTTTAGGAAAACGTTACGCAGAGTTAGCTCATAAATTAGCAAAAGTAGAGAAAGATCCAGTTAGAAAAGAGGAACTTTTACAAATTGCTAAAAATTGTGAAGTGGTACCAGCTCATAAACCAAAAACTTATTGGCAAGCTATTCAAATGTATTGGTTTGTTCATATTGGAGTAACTACAGAACTAAATCCATGGGATGCATTTAGTCCAGGAAGATTAGATCAACATTTAAATGGATTTTACATGAAAGATTGTGAAGATGAAATTCTAAATGAGGAGAGAGGATTAGAGCTTTTAGAAAATTTATGGATTAAGTTTAATAATCAACCTGCACCTCCAAAAGTTGGAATAACTTTAAAAGAGAGTAGTACATATACAGACTTTGCAAATATAAATACAGGTGGAATAACTCCTGATGGACAAGATGGAGTTAACGATGTGAGTTACTTGATTTTAAGATGTATGGACGAGATGAAACTTTTACAACCAAGTTCAAATGTTCAAATTAGTAGAAAAACACCAATTAAATTTTTAAAAGAGGCTTGCGCAATTTCACGTAAAGGGTGGGGACAACCAGCTTTTTACAATACAGAAGCTATAGTTCAAGAGCTTTTAAATGCTGGAAAAACTTTAGCTGATGCTAGAAGAGGTGGAGCAAGTGGATGTGTAGAAACTGGAGCTTTTGGAAATGAAGCATATATATTAACAGGATATTTCAATCTACCAAAAATTTTAGAGTTAACTTTAAATAATGGTTATGATAAAATTAGTGAGAAGCAGCTGGGGTTAAAATTAGGTTATGCAGAGGATTTTAAAAGTTACGAGGAGCTATTTGAAGCTTATAAAAAACAGATAAAGTATTTTATGGATATTAAAATAGAGGGGAGTAATATAATTGAAACAATCTATGCTAAATATATGCCAGTTCCATTTTTATCAGTGATAACAAATGATTGTATCTCTAGAGGAAAAGATTATAATGCTGGAGGAGCTCGTTATAATACAACATATGTTCAAGGAGTAGGAATTGGAACAATAACTGACTCTTTAGCAGCTATAAAATATAATGTTTATGATGAGAAGAACTTTACAATGGAAGAGTTGATGAAAGCTTTAGATAGCAATTTTGAAGGGAATGCTAGAATATTAAATTTAGTTAAAAATAAAACTCCAAAATATGGAAACGATAATGATTATGCTGATGATATAATGAAATCAGTATTTGAATATTATAACTCAGTTGTAACAGATAGACCAAACATGAAGGGTGGAAGATATGCTATAAATATGTTACCAACTACATGTCATGTATATTTTGGTGAAGTTATGATGGCAAGTGCAAATGGAAGATTAGCTCATAAACCTGTTTCAGAGGGAATCTCTCCTGAAAAAGGTGCAGATATCTATGGACCAACAGCAGTTCTAAAATCAGCAGCAAAAATGGATCATTTAAAAACTGGTGGAACACTTTTAAATCAAAAGTTCCTTCCAAATGTAGTTAAGGGAGAAGAGGGATTAAACCATATGGCAGATGTTGTAAAAACATATTTCAATATGGATGGACATCATATACAATTTAATGTAATAGATAAAGAGACACTTTTAAAGGCTCAACAAAATCCAGATGAGTATAAGGATTTAATAGTTCGTGTTGCTGGATATAGTGATCACTTTAGAAATTTAAGCAAGGCTTTACAAGATGAGATAATAGATAGAACAGAACAAAATTTTAATTAGTTAGAGAAAAAGGGAGGCAAGAAGTGAAGATAGGATTTATAGGGGCAGGAAATATGTCTGGTGCAATAATTAAAGGGATAATCTCTTCAGGAATTGTAAAAAAAGAGGATGTATTCGCTTCAGATAAGTTTTTACCAACTTTAGAAAAAGTAAAAACAAACTATGGAATAAATATAACTGAGGATAACAAGGAAGTTGTGGAAAAGTGTGATGTGATATTTTTAGCTGTAAAACCACAGTTTTATAGTGAAGTAATAAAAGAGATATCACCATTTATAAAAGAAACTACAACAGTAGTTACAATAGCACCAGGACAAACTCTAAAAAATTTAGAGGCAACTTTTGGAAAAGAGATTAAAATAGTAAGAACAATGCCAAATACTCCAGCAATGGTTTGTGAGGGAATGACAGCAGTGTGTGCTAATAAAAAAGTTACTAAAGAGGAGTTAGAATATATTTGTACTCTTTTAAACTCTATAGGAAAAGCTGAGGTTGTAGCTGAGTATATGATGGACGCAGTAGTAGAGTTAGTGGAAGTTCGCCAGCATATGTTTATATG
>NZ_CAMQXC010000047.1 GCF_947038635.1 uncultured Cetobacterium sp.
CGGTTCATACCCGGGCGGTCGAAGGTTCGAATCCTTTTCTAGGCACCATTTGAAACTTTACACTCTTAATAAGAGTGTTTTTTTTTACTTTATTTTTTCTGTATAATTGAGATAAAAAAAAGCTGCTTAAAGCAGCTTTTTTTATCTATCATACTTTATATATTTTAATACTTGAATTATTAATGTTGGTATAAATGCTAATATTGTCATTTCTCCAAAATTCATTACACTTAAATCAGATACTGCAAACATTTCATGGAATGATGGAACTAATAAAACCATATATAATAATGCTGCTCCTAATAAAAATGCATATATACTAAACATATTTTTTGTTATTCCTAATTTTATTACAGAACCGTTTCCTCTACAATTAAATCCATGAAATAATCTTCCTAAACATAGTGTTGAAAATGCCATTGTACTTCCTAAACCAACATCTCCTTTAGCATATCCTAAATAAAATGCAACCATTGTTACAATTGCAATTAACATCCCTTCCATTAAAATTCTTCCTGATAATTTCTTATCTAATAAAGGAGCGTTAGCTTCTCTTGGTTTTTCATCTAATACATCTCCATGAGAAGGTTCCATTCCTATAGCAATCGCTGGTAAACTATCTGTTAATAAATTTATGAATAAAAGATGTACTGGTGCAAATATTACAGGTAATCCCATTAAAGAAGCATAAAATACCGCTAAAATTCCTGCTGTATTTCCTGATAATAAAAATCTTATTGAATTCTTTATATTCGCATATAAATTTCTTCCTGTTACAACTGATTTTATTATTGTAGAGAAATTATCATCCGTAAGTATCATCGATGCTGCATCTTTTGAAACTTCTGTTCCTGTTATCCCCATAGCTATTCCTACGTCTGCCTTCTTAAGTGCTGGTGCATCATTTACTCCATCCCCTGTCATAGCACAAATTTTTCCTAATTTTTGCCATGCTGAAACAATTCTAATTTTATGTTCTGGTGAAACTCTTGCATAAACAGATACTCTTTCTATATGTTTCATTAATTCTTCATCACTCATTTTTTCAACTTCAACACCGTTTAAAGTTTCATCTCCATCTTTATATATACCTATCTCTTTTGCAATAGCCTTAGCTGTAACTTTATAATCTCCAGTTATCATAACTGGTTTTATTCCAGCTCTTATACAATTTTTTACTGCTTCTTTAGATTCTTCTCTCGGAGGGTCAATCATACTAATTAATCCTATAAAGATAAAACTATCTTCATCTGAAAATTCTAGATCTCTTACTACTTCTATCTCCTTCATTGCAAAAGCTAGAACTCTTAAACCATGCTCTGCAAAATTTATATTTGCTTTTTTAATTTTTTCTATATCTGCCTCTGATATTTTGTCAATATTTCCATCTTCTCTTAATATATATTTAGCTTTTTCTACAACAACATCTGGAGCACCTTTAGTTATTAAATAAGTTTTTCCTTCAATCTTATTTAAGGTACTCATCATTTTTCTATCTGAATCAAATGGTAACTCTTTTAATCTAGGATATTTATTTCTAATTTCAACTTCTGCTAAATTATATTTATGCCCTATATTTACTAAAGCAATTTCAGTTGGATCACCAATTTCTTGTCCATTGTTATTCACTGCATCACTACATAATATAGCACTTCTTAAAAGTCCAATCTCAATTTTTGAGTTTAAGTTAATTTTTTCAGATTCTACTACCTTACCATCTACATAAAGATGTTGAACTGTCATTTTATTTTGTGTTAATGTCCCTGTTTTATCTGAACAAATTACAGAAACACAACCTAAAGATTCTACTGAATGAAGCTTTTTTATAATAGCATTCTCTTTAGCCATTTTTTGAGTACCAATTGCTAAAACTATTGTTACTATAGATCCTAAAGCTTCTGGAATTGCAGCTACTGCTAAAGCCACAGCAAACATTAATGACTCTAATATATTTATTCCTCTAGCTACACTCATAAAAAATACAACTATACATAAAACTATTATAGCAATTGATAATTTTTTTCCAAATTTCTCTAGCGATTTTTGCAGTGGAGTCATTGCATCTTCAGTTTCATCTAATAATGATGCAATTTTTCCTAACTCTGTTTTCATACCTATTGTTGTCACTAAAATCTTTGCTCTTCCATAAGTTACTAAACTTCCTGAAAAAACCATATTTTTCTGATCTCCCACTGTTAGACCTGCTGTATCTATAGTTTGAGATATTTTCTCTACACTTTCTGATTCTCCTGTTAATGAACTTTCATTTACCATTAAAGAGTGTGTTTCTAAAACCCTACCATCACTAGGAACAACATCTCCAGCTTCTATTAAAACTATATCCCCTGGAAGCAACTCTGATGAATTTATCTCTTGCTTCTGACCATCTCTTATAACTTTAGCTTTAGGAGAAGACATCTTCTTTAAACTTTCTAGTGATTTCTCCGCTTTTAAATGTTGAACAGTCCCTAAAATTGAGTTCATTATAATTACTGCCAAAATTACTATTGTACTTTCTTTATTTCCAGAAATAAATGAAATTGCTGCTGCAACCAATAAAATTATTACTAAAAAATCTTTAAATTGCTCTAAGAAAATCGCTATTGCAGTTTTCTTCTCTTTACTATTTAATACATTCTCTCCATACTCCTCTTTTAATTTTTCTAAATCCTCTTTTTTTAATCCCAGTTCAGAAGTGTCGAAATACCCTAATAACTCCTCTTTACTTTTCGAATAAAAATCCTTCATAGATTTCCCTCCATATAATTTTATATTTTTAATTATTTACCGACTCAATAGATATTTTCATTTTTCAAAAATAAAAAAAGACTTTCAGTGTAGGTTAAAACCTACACTAAAAGTCTTGTCACCTTTTTTAGGCGTATAGTACCAGATTTTTTCAAATCGAGATGTTGACACTATACTTTTGACTACTCCCTTTGAGTATATCTTTATTTTTATATCACTTAATGAAGTGTATACTTTTTTTTTTTATTTGTCAACTTTTTTTATATTTGTGCAATATCAAATACATCTAAGTCCATCTTATCAACATTCAATTCTTGAACTTTTATTATTGCATTTAAAGTATCTATTGAAGTTAATACCTCTACTCCATATTCAATAGCTGTTCTTCTTATTTTAAATCCATCTCTTTGAGCATCATTAGCTTTAGTTGGAGTATTTATTAATAAATCTACTTCTCTATTTTTTAATAAATCTAAGATATTTGGTGATTCTTCATTTATTTTTCTTACTGCTGTTGCTTCAATTCCTTTTTCTGCTAAATACTTTTGAGTTCCCTCTGTTGCAAACAATTGGCAACCTAAGCTTTTTAGTGATTTTGCAACTGGTAAAAACTCATCTTTATCCTTATCTCTTATTGTTAAAAGAACCTTTCTATTTCTTACGTTCTGAACTCTTCCTCCACCTAAAAGACCTTTAAATATAGCTTCATCTGCTGTATGTCCAACTCCTAAAACTTCTCCTGTAGATTTCATTTCAGGTCCTAGTGAAACTTCAACTCCTGATAATTTCTCTGTTGAGAATACTGGAACTTTAACTGCAACTACAGATGGCTTTTTATAAATACCTGTTCCAAAACCTAAGTTTTGAAGTTTTTCTCCCATTATCACTTTTGTTGCTATATCAATTACTGGAACTCCAGATATTTTTGCTATATAAGGCACTGTTCTTGATGATCTTGGATTTACTTCAATTACATATAATTCATTTTCATATGCTATAAACTGAATATTCATCATACCTTTTATTTTTAACTCTTTTGCAATTTTTCTTGTAATCTCTTCAATTTTCTTCTCTGTTCCCTCATATAAATTTTGTGGAGGATATATTGTTATTGAATCTCCTGAGTGTATTCCTGCTCTCTCTAAGTGCTCCATAACTCCTGGTATTAAAATATCTTCACCATCGCATATTGCATCCACTTCTACTTCAATTCCATTTAAATACTTATCTATTAAAACTGGATTTTCAGGATCTCTTTCAAATGAAGCTTTTAAATAATTTACAAGATTATATTCATCATGACAAATCTCCATTCCTTGTCCACCTAAAACATATGAAGGTCTTACTAAAACTGGGTACTGTACTTCTGCTGCTATTTTCTTTCCAAGCTCAACATCCCATACAGCTTTACCTTTTGGTCTCTTTATATCTAATTTTTCCATTATGTCTTCAAATTTTTCTCTATCTTCTGCAGCATCAACCATCTCTGCTGAAGTTCCAAGTATTGTAACTCCTCTATCTCTTAAGTCATTAGCTAATTTTATCGCTGTTTGACCTCCAAATTGAATGATTACTCCTGCTGGTTTTTCCTTATCGATGATATTCATAACATCTTCTGTTACTAATGGTTCAAAGTAAAGTCTATCTGCAGTTGAGAAGTCTGTAGATACCGTTTCTGGATTGTTATTTATAATAATACTTTCTATCCCCATATTTCTTAAAGTTTTTATTGAATGAACTGTACAATAGTCAAACTCTATTCCTTGTCCTATTCTTATTGGTCCAGATCCTATTACTATAACTTTCTTTTTATCTGTTACATCAACTTCATCAAATTGATCGTATGTTGAATAGAAGTATGATGAATCTGCAGCAAACTCTCCTGCACATGTATCAACCATTTTATAAACTGGTTTAATTCCGTAATCTCTTCTTTTTCTAGCAATATCTTGTTCTGTTACGTTTAATAATTGAGCTATTCCTTTATCTGAGAATCCTTTTTTCTTAGCATTTCTTAAGAATTTTTCATCTAAATCTTTAAGTTCCATCTTTTTCATTAACTCTTCTTGCTTTACAAGCCACTCTAATTTTTCCATAAAGAACTTATCTATTCCAGTTAGCTTCTGTAACTTTTCTTTTACATATCCTCTTCTTAACATCTCAGCAACAACGAAAATTCTTTCATCATCAGGTCTTACAACTATCTCTTTTAACTCTTCCATAGTCATTTTTTCCACTACTGGATGTTCTAAATTATATCTTCCAATCTCTAACGATCTTAATCCTTTTAAGAACGCAGCTTCAAAGTTATTTCCAATAGCCATAACCTCTCCAGTTGCCATCATTTTTGTACCTAATCTTTTATTAGCTTTCTTAAATTTATCAAATGGCCATTTTGGAATTTTTACTACTATATAATCTAATGCTGGTTCAAAACATGCAAAAGTTTTTCCAGTTACTTCATTTATAACTTCATCTAGTGTATATCCTAAAGATAATCTTGTTGCAACTCTTGCTATTGGATATCCTGTTGCTTTTGAAGCTAATGCAGATGATCTAGAAACTCTTGGATTTATCTCAATAATTGCATATTCAAATGATTTTGGATGAAGAGCAAATTGAACGTTACAACCTCCAACTACCCCAATTTCATTTATTATTTTTAATGCTGATGTTCTTAGCATTTGATACTCTCTATCTGAAAGTGTTTGAGATGGTGCTACAACTATAGAGTCTCCTGTATGAATACCAACTGGGTCTATATTCTCCATGTTACAAACTGTTATACAGTTTCCATCTTTATCTCTAATTACTTCATACTCAACCTCTTTCCATCCTAAGATTGATTTTTCAATTAGTACTTGTCCAACTCTTGATAATTTTAATCCTTTTAATAAAATATCTTCTAATTCTTGAGGGTTATCTGCAATTCCCCCTCCTGTTCCCCCTAGAGTATAAGCTGGTCTTACAACAACTGGATATCCAATCTCTTTTGCAACTTTAAATCCATCCTCTAAAGTTTCAACTATTTTACTCTCTATTGTAGGCTCTCCAATTTTATCCATTGCCTCTCTAAATAACTCTCTATCCTCTCCTCTTTTTATAGATTCAATAGATGTTCCTATAACTCTTACGTTATACTTTTCAAGTATCCCTTTATCATTTAGTTCAACTGCCATATTTAGAGCTGTTTGTCCACCCATTCCAGCTAAAATAGAATCTGGTCTTTCTTTTGCAATTACCTTCTCCACAAATTCTGCTGTAATTGGCTCTATATATATTCTATCTGCAACTGCTTTATCTGTCATTATTGTTGCTGGATTTGAGTTTATTAATACAACCTCTATTCCCTCTTTTTTTAATGTTTCACATGCTTGAGTTCCTGAATAATCAAACTCTGCTGCTTGTCCTATTATAATTGGTCCCGATCCTATTACCAGTGTCTTTTTTATCGATTTATCTAACATTATACGCCTCCTACAAACTCTACTTAAATAACCTCAAAAATTATCCCTCTATTACTTTTAAAAAATCATCAAACAGATATTCTGAATCAGCTGGTCCTGGCCATGCTTCTGGATGATACTGTACACATAAAATTCTATACTCTTCACTTCTCATTCCTTCAATAGAGTTATCATTTAAATTTATGTGTGTTACCTTCATTGATTCAGGTACTTTATCTACAACATAACCATGATTTTGTGATGTTATAAATATTCTATTTTTTTCTAAGTCTTTAACTGGATGATTACATCCTCTATGTCCATATTTTAACTTTGTTGTTGTTCCACCTAAAGCCCAAGCTAACAACTGATGTCCTAAACATATTCCAACAATAGGTAATTTTCCAACTAATTTTTTTATTTCATTTATTACTCCAGTTAATTCTGCTGGATCCCCTGGTCCATTTGATAAGAACACTGCATCTAAATCATGCGATAATAACTCCTCTGCAGTTACATTCCAAGGAAATACAATTTGATGAACTCCTCTTTTTTCAAATGATCTTAATATATTTCTCTTAACACCAAAATCTATTACTCCTATTCTCTTTCCAGGTCCAGGAATTTCATAAATCTCTTTTGTACTAACCTTTTCTACAGCATCACTATTGCTAAATTTTGCAAAATGCTCATCTATCTCTTTTTGAGTTAAATCTTTTGAAGTTATTAGAGCTTTCATTGCTCCTTGTTCTCTTATTATCTTAGTCAGATGTCTTGTATCTACACCCTTAAATCCAACTACATTGTATTGTCTTAAGAATCCATCTAATGTCATTTCGCATCTAAAGTTATTTGGAAGTTTTGCGTCCTCTTTAATTATGAATCCTTTTAATTTTATTCCGCTAGATTCCATATCCTCTAAATTTATTCCATAGTTTCCAACCATTGGATAAGTCATAACAACAATTTGCCCATAATATGATGGATCCGTAAGCAACTCTTGGTACCCTGTCATTCCTGTATTAAATACAAGCTCTCCAACGCTTTCACCTAATTCTCCAAAAATTTTTCCATCAAAACTCATTCCGTTTTCAAGAATTAACTTCCCCTTCATCTAAACCTCCTAAATTTTTTGCATAAAAAAAGGAATATGAAAATCATATTCCTTGTCTATATAAATATTAAAATTAAAAACTAATAAATTTAAAAACATAAATAAATTATTAATAAATGAAATAAATAAATTTAAAAATGACAAATAGTTTTTCTTTTTTTTCTTAATTTTTGTGCCATTTTTAAAAACCATATTCCATCCTCCTTTTTTTTGCTCTGAGAAAGAGTATATACTAATTTTAAAAAGTTGTCAATTTTTATTTTTTTACTCTTGATATATTGTGGTTTACGTTGTAATATTACTACTGAAAAATCATACACATAAAACGGGAGGTTTTTTATGGATTATAAAATCGTTACCAATAATAATAAAGTTTTCAATTTTTTCAAAGAAACAGATAATGTAGTTTATTTAGAGGGATATAACATTGAAAAAGTTCTGAATTTTATCGAACAAAAATGTTTAGAAGGACATAGATTATTAAGTGACCCTATTTTATATAATTTAGAAAATCTAGACAATCCTTTTAAATCAATTTTAATAACAGATAAACAAATTGAGGATAATACTCACTCAATTAAAATAATTGTTGGTGTTTTAGATATTATTAAAAAAGTTAATTTTACACCTAAAGAAGTTCAAGATGAAATCTCTTTAGAAGAGTTTAGATTTGTTGATTTAAATTTAATTAGAGATAGTATCACAAAAATTAGTTTACTTTAAAATTACACTATTTTGGATAGGATCAAGTCCTATCCATTTTTTATTTTTTTATATAATTTTAATCTTTATTATTGTATAATAAAATAAAACATATTTGGAGGAAATATATCATGGAGCTAATCATTTTAACTGGACTTAGCGGCTCTGGAAAGTCCACTGGTTTAAAAACTTTAGAAGATTTAGGTTTTTTTACAATGGACAATATTCCATTTCGATTTGCAGGAATAATTTTAAAGGACTTAAAAAACTCTACTAAAGATAATAGTGTTAAACGAATCGCTTTAGGTTTAGATATTAGAACAGTTATCAATGAAAATGATTTTAATACTTTTTTTAATGAAATTGATAACTTAAATATCGATTATAAAATAATCTTTTTAGAAGCATCTACACAATCTATTTTAAATAGATATAACTTAACTAGAAGAAAACATCCGTTAACAAAAGAAACACTTTTACAAAGTATCGAGGATGAAATTTTTCTTATGGAAGATATTAAAGATAAAGCTAATCTCATTATAGATACTAGCTTTTTAAGTGCTAAAGAACTTTCTAGAAAAATCGAACTTGCTGTAGCATCTTTTTCAAAAAATATTCTTCTAAATATTCATTTACAATCATTTGGTTTTAAGCATGGAGTTCCCATTGATGCTGATATGATTTTTGATGTTAGAACTCTTCCAAATCCATATTATCTAGAAGAATTACGAGAAAAAACAGGTTTAAATGATGAAGTTTATGACTATGTTATGAGTTTTGAAACTTCAAAAATTCTTTATGATAAAATTTTAGATTTAATAACTTTTTTAATTCCAGGTTATATAAAGGATGAAAAAAGACACTTAACAATAGGAATTGGTTGTAGTGGTGGAAAACATCGATCTGTTTCATTTGTTAGAAAACTGGAAAAAGATTTAAAAAACATTAATGAAGTTAACATTTTTTCTATTCATAGAGAGAATGAGAGAGGAAATTGGTAAAATGATATGATAACTATTTTTAATAAAGAAATTCCAGATAATCCTGGAGTTTACTTAATGAAAAATAATTCTAAAGTTATATATGTTGGTAAAGCTAAAAACTTGTCTAAAAGAGTTTCTTCCTATTTCAATAGAGATCACCAAGATGAAAAAACCAAAGAACTTGTTAAACATATTGATGACTTAGATTTTATAATCTGCAATACAGAAATTGATGCTCTAATTTTAGAAAATAATCTGATAAAAAAATATTCTCCTAAATACAATATTAGTTTAAAAGATGAAAAAACTTATCCTTATTTGTTAATTACAAATGAAAATTTTCCTAAAATATCCATTGTTAGAACCACTAAGAAGTTGAATCTTAACTTAGGAGATTATTTTGGTCCATATCCTTATGGTGCATGGAACTTAAAAAAAACACTTTCAAAATTTTATCAAATTAGGGATTGTAATAGAGATATGGAGAAAATTTATCCTCGACCTTGCTTAAAATTTTACATGAAACTCTGCAGTGGTCCTTGTGTAAATAAGTCTATCGTCTCTCAATATCAAGAAAATGTAAAAGATATAAAAGAAATTTTAAAAGGAAATACTAAAGCTATTTTGGAGAAACTTCAAATTCAGATGACTCTTGCTGCTGAAAATATGGAATTTGAAAAGGCTATTTTTCTTAGAGAACAAAAAAAAGAGATTGAAACAAATATCCAAACTCAAATAAGTGATGCCAATAACTCTATTGATGAAGATATTTTTACATTTAATCTCGAAGATAATAAGATTTTTTTGTGTGTTTTAAATATTCGAGATGGAAAAATTTTAGGTAAAAATTTCCATGTAATTAATTTAGAACATAAATTTTATGATGATATTTTAGAAGAAATTCTTATGATTTATTACTCTAAATTTCCTATTCCTAAAAATATTATTTTCCAAGAAAATTTAGAAAATTTTCAAGATAAAATTAACAATTTATTTCAAAGTATTTTTAATAAAAAAATCTCTTTCTTCTTTCCTAAAATTAAATCTAGAAGAAAAGAGTTATTAGATATGGGATTACTTAATTTAAAAAAAGATACTGACAATTTCTACAATAAAAAATCTATTGTTGAAAAAGGACTAAATGATCTTTATATAAAATTAAACTTAAAAAGATTTCCATTTAAAATTGAATGTTTTGATATTTCTAACATTCAAGGTAAAGATGCTGTAGCTTCAATGAGTGTCTCCGTAGAGGGGCGTAAAGCTAAAAAATTTTATAGAAAATTCAAAATTACAACTAAAGATACTCCTGATGATTTCCAAATGATGAGAGAGGTTATTGAAAGAAGATATAGTAAACTTCCCATCAATGAATTTCCTGACGTTATTCTAATTGATGGTGGACTTGGACAAATCAATGCTGTTGGTGAAATTTTAAAAGGAATTGGCAGAGATGGAGTATCAGAACTTCTGAGTATTGCAAAAAAAGAAGAGGAAATTTATAAATATACAGAAAATACTCCGTATATATTTTCAAAAAGTGACGAAGCATTAAAAATTTTACAAAGAGTTCGAGACGAAGCTCATAGATTTGGAGTTACTTACCATAGATTACTTAGAAATAAAAGAGTTATCTCTAGCGAACTAGATAACATCCCTGGAATTGGTCCTAAAAGAAAAGAACTTCTCTTAAAAACTTTTGGATCCGTTAAACAAATAAAAAATGCTACTTTAGGTGAGCTTGAAGAAATAATTCCAAGACACCTAGCCTTAAAAATAAAGGAGATGATTTAATATTATGAAAAAAATTATTTTACTTTTTTCTTTAATTACTCTTGTTGGTTGCTCTCAATTCTCTAGCAGAAAAGATCAAAGCCAAAACATTGTATTTCAAAATTCTGTTCCCCAAGGAAAATATAATTTTACAATTATTTCCTTAAATTATCCTCAAAGTTATAGCGATAAAATCTCTTTTTACAAAACTTTAGATTCAAATTTATCTAACTTAAATGACGTTCAAACAAATGGAATAAATCTTCTTATTTCAAATGAAATGAATCAAGATTTTTCTTCTCTTTTGAGTACTGGATGGTTTGATAAAGAGATTTTAGGCATGAAAGTTGTTGAGGACCTTACAAATGATGATATTAATTATTTAAATAAAATTGCTGTTGCAACACCTGAAAATGCCGGTAATTTACAAAAACTTTTAAATAAGCAATATTACTTACTGCTACAACTTACCGATAGTGAATATATGTACAATTCAGAGTTTTTATATACTGAACTGGATAAAAGTCTTTTAATGGAAAATATCTTGTTAAATAGAAAATCTTTAATTGAAAATTTAAATAAAATTAAAAAGAATTTTATTTACTCTATGAATGATGATATAAATAATGCTCCTATATACTTATCAACTAATAATATAAATTTAAATAACTTCCCTAACAATCCTGTTATTTTTGAAAAGTCAGCTGATAACTCTGGATTTAAAGTTCTTTCTAATAATTTAATTATTTTTGTTGGAAATGGAAAAGATGTCTATTCAACTGAAGACTATGATTTTACAGCTAACATTATTACTCCTAAATCTTTAGATGAACTAAAAAATATTTCTAAAGATTCTACCGGAGTATCTAGAATTTTAAAATGGAAAAGAAAAGAATGGAGAAAAAATTCAACTAATGAAAATTTAGAAAAAAAATTCTCTGCTTGGGAGGAGAATTAATTGATTACATATTTCTCTTTTATTATTTTATTTTTTATATTCTTTTTAATTCTGAAAAAACAAGAGAAAAAAAACTTTGAAGAAACGAGTAAAATTTTAAAAAGTTTTGTCAGTAAAGAATTTCTAAATGATATATCTGAAGATTTAAAAAATGACTATGAAAGGGCTACTACAGCTATTACGAAACAAGATTTAGAGTTGGATAACTCTATTGAAGAGCTTCGAGAATATAAAAAAGAGCTTGAAGTTACCTATGAATCTCTTTTAACTAAATCTAAACAACTTGAGTATAGTAATCAAGTTCTAGAACAAAGAGTTGCTAGTTTATCTAATATCAACTCACTCTCAAGAACTGTTTTATCTATAATGGAATTAGATAAAATTATCTCTACTATTTTAGATGCTTACTTTGTTCTAACTGGAGCTAAAAGAATCTCACTTTACCTATGGGAAGGTGGTAAATTAATTAATAAAAGAATTAAAGGAGAGATTCATTTTAGAGGAGAGCTAAGCTATCCTGAAGAGATTTTATCTCAATTTACACGAAAAGATTATAAGAAAATATATAATGAAATGCTAAAAGGATTTTCTATTACACCAGATGAAAAAATAATTGCTTCTCCACTTACAGTAAAAGGAAAAGAACTTGGAGTTATTTTTATAATTGAGGATAAGTCAAAACTTATTAAAAGTGATGAAGAAACAATCTCAGCTCTAACTATTCAAGTTGCCATAGCTATTAACAATGCTCAGATATACTCTGATTTAGTTGTTAAAGAGAGAATGTCTCAAGAACTTGAAGTTGCATCAAGAATTCAAAAACGAATTATTCCTAAGAAAATTAAAAAAGTTTTAGGCCTTGATGTAGCTACATTTTTTGAACCAGCTAAAGAAATTGGTGGAGATTATTACGACTACTCTCTTTTAGATAATAATACTTTTAGTATTACTATTGCAGATGTGAGTGGAAAAGGAGTTCCTGCTGCTTTTCTTATGGCTTTAGGAAGATCTGTTTTAAAAACTTTAGAACTTCAAGGAGAACAACCTTCTTGTAATGTTAGAAAACTTAATAAACTTATTTATCCTGATATTACTGAGGATATGTTTATTACAATGATGCATAGTAAATATGATTATATTACTAAAACTATTACATATTCAAATGCTGGTCATAACCCTTTAGTTGTATATAATAGTCTTACTAAAGAGATTGAAACTCACTCTGTTAAAGGAGTTGCAATTGGATTTTTAGATGATTACAATTATAAACAAGATAAGATTCATCTTAATGTTGGGGATATTGTCATATACTATACAGATGGAATTAGCGAAGCTGAGAATCAAGATAAAGAACTTTTTGGAATAGAAAGACTTAAAAATATTTTACTTGAAAGTTCACATCTTTCATCTAAAGAGATAAAACAAAATTTACTGTCTGAAATTAATAAATTTCAAAATGGTTGTGAACAGAATGATGATATTACATTTGTTATAATTAAAAGAGAAGAATAAAAAAAGTTGACTACTTTAATATAACATAATATAATTTTATAAGGTTATTTTTTAAATTAACCTTGAATAAATTTAGGGAGGATTCTAAGTGAATAATTATATCTTAGAAATGCAACACATCAGAAAAACTTTCTTAGATGGAAAAGTTGTCGCAAATGACGATATTACTTTAAAAATCTTAAAAGGTGAAAAACACGCTATTGTTGGTGAAAACGGAGCAGGAAAATCAACACTTATGAAAATGTTAAACGGTCTTTATACTCCTACTTCTGGTAAAATATTTTATCATGGAGAAGAAGTGCAAATAGATTCACCTAGTAAAGCTGCTGAATTAGGAATTGGTATGGTTTATCAACATTTTATGTTAGTTCCTACTTTAACT
Source organism: uncultured Cetobacterium sp. (assembly GCF_947038635.1). Lineage (GTDB taxonomy): Bacteria > Fusobacteriota > Fusobacteriia > Fusobacteriales > Fusobacteriaceae > Cetobacterium_A. Next base: position 13,619 of record NZ_CAMQXC010000047.1, read on the forward strand.
GTTGCTGAAAATATGATTTTAGGTGTTGAACCTAAAAAAGGCTTATCTTTAGATATTAATCAAGCTAGACAAGACGTTATTGATGTTTCTAAAAAATATGGACTTGCTATTGATCCAGATGCATTGGTATCAGACTTATCCATCGGTATGCAGCAAAGAGTAGAAATTTTAAAAATACTTTTTAAAGGGGCAAATTTATTAGTATTTGATGAACCTACTGCTGTTTTAACTCCACAGGAGATTAAAGAACTTTACAAGATTATGGACAACCTTATCGCTGAAGGAAAAACTATTATCTTTATATCACATAAACTTCAAGAAGTTTTAGATATTTCAGATAATATTACAGTTATTAGAAGAGGTAAAGACATTGCAAATTTTCCTACTAAAGAAGCTACTAAAGAGAAAATTGCAAATGCTATGGTAGGAAGGGCTGTACTTTTTACCACAGAAAGACCTGAAGTTGAAATCGGTGAAGTTGTTCTTTCTGTAAAAGATGTCAGTGTTAAAGATCATCACAATGTGATAAAAGTTAATAATGCCTCTTTTGAAATAAGAAAAGGAGAGGTTTTAGGAATTGCTGGAGTTGAAGGAAGTGGACAAACTGAACTTGTTGAAGCTCTTACAGGACTTAAAGAAATTTGCTCTGGTGAAATGATCCTTGATAATGTTATCTTAAAAAAGAAAACACCTAGAAAAATATCTCAACTGGGATTGGCTCACATTCCTGAAGATAGACATAAAAGAGCTGCCGTATCACAATTTAGTGTTATGGAAAACTTTGCTCTTGGTCTTGAAAGAGATGAGTATTCTAAATTTGGACTTTTAAACTTTTCTAAACTAAGAAAAGATGCAGAGATGTTTATGGAAAAATATGATGTTAGACCTAGAAGTGTTGACACTGAATTTGGTAGACTTTCTGGTGGAAATCAGCAAAAAATTATAGTTGCTAGAGAGCTTGAAAAGAAAAATAATAATCTTATTATTGCTGGACAACCAACTAGAGGTGTTGATATCGGAGCTATTGAATCAATTCATAAATTAATCTTAAATGAAAAAGTAAAGGGAAAAGCTGTTATGGTTGTTTCCTCTGAATTATCTGAGATTTTAAATCTTTCAGATAAAATAGCAGTTATGTGTGCTGGAAAGATAACGGGAATTCTTTCTAGAGAAGAAGCAAATGAAGAAAAAATTGGAATACTTATGGCGGGTGGTAAACTTGATTAAAAACAAAAAGGTTTTAAATATTCTTGTTCCTATTATAGCAGTTTTATTAGCGTTATTAATTGGTGCAGGTATTATTCTATATATGGGTGAAAATCCTGTAAAAGCTTATTATTACTTATTTACTGGAGCCTTTGATGGACTTACTCCTATTGCAAGAACACTTTTAGAAGCAACTCCTCTTATATTTACTGGGCTTGGGGTTTTAGTTGCATTTAAAGGTGGTATGTTTAACATCGGTGCTCAAGGACAGATGACTATGGCAGGACTTACTGCTGCTGCTCTTGGTGGTTTTGTTGCTAATATC
>NZ_CAMQXC010000048.1 GCF_947038635.1 uncultured Cetobacterium sp.
TTTCTTATCTTTTAAATAATCTATTACAGCCATGGCAAAAGCTGATCCTTCCATAGGGTCAGTTCCTGATCCCAATTCATCTAACAATACCAATGAAGCTTTTGTAACTGAATTTAAAATCTCTTGAATATTTTTTAAATGTGCTGAGAATGATGATAATGACTGTTCTATACTCTGCTCATCTCCAATATCAGCAAATACACCATTAAAAAATCCTATACTCGTTTTTTCATCTGCAGGAATTGGAATTCCAGCTAATGTCATTAGTGTTAATAACCCTGCTGTTTTTAATGCTACAGTTTTTCCACCAGTATTTGGACCTGTTATTAATAATGTATTATAGTCTCTTCCTATTTCAAATGTTAAAGGAACAACTATATTTTCATTTATAAAAGGATGTCTAGCATTTACAAGTGATAGCATCTCTTTATTATTTATCTCTGGAATTGCACATTTTTTCTCTATACCAAATTGAGATTTTCCATTTAATATATCTAAGTACATTATTGTATTACCAATCTCATTTATTATAGGGGTATTTAATCTCACTTGATCAGTTAATCTTAAAAGTATTTTTCTAATCTCTTCTCTCTCTCTAACTTCTAGCTCTCTCATTTTATTATTTAATGAAACAATAGAAATTGGTTCTATAAATACTGTTGACCCACTAGATGATCTATCATGCTCGATTCCTTTAATAAGTCCCTTAAAATCCGTTTTAACTGGTATTACACTTCTTCCATCTCTTGTTGTTATAATCTTTTCTTGTATAGCTTTAGAATAATTTGGATTAGTAAATAACTCTTCAAATTTTCTCTTAATATTAGCTACCATATTCTTCTTTTGGAATCTTAACTCTCTTAACTCTATAGAAGCATCGTCTTTTATATTTTTATCCGGATCTATAGCTTTATTTATCAAATCTTCTAAATTTTTGAAAATTGGTACATTTATAAATTTTCCTCTTAAATCTTTATATTTTTCTAAAGTTTCCAATCTACCTTTAAAAATTCTAAAAATTCTTAAGTTTATATTTATAGACCATAAGTCCTCTGGCTCTAAGTACATCCCCACAAGTTGAGCTTTTCTTGTAATATTTGTTATATCTTTCATTCCTGCTGGCTCAAACCCACCATCAAACTTTAAAAAATCCATAAAATCTCTAATTATTTCTAATTCTTTTCTTAAAGAGTTTATATCTTTAAATGGCTCTAAATCAAGTATTTTTTCTTGATTTTCTTCAATAGTCATATAATGTGATAACTCTTCTCTTAATTTATTAAACTCTAATACTTTATAACTATGAATATTCATATTACATATCACCTTTTCTATATATATTTTACCTTGTTATTATAGCATATTTAATGTTTTTTATAAACTATTCCAAATAATTTAAAAAATACCTTGATATTTTCTTTCAGTAATGGTATAATAATTTGCATGTTTATAACGAAAGCGAGGTGTAAATAGAATGCAAAGATGTGAAATTACTGGAAAAGGAATGACTTTCGGAAATCAAATTTCTCACTCTCACAGAGTAACAGGAAGAGTTTGGAAGCCTAACTTACAAACAACTAAAGTTGTTATCAACGGTGTTACTGTTAAAGTTAAAGTTTGTACTAAAACTTTAAAGACTTTAAAGAGTGCTAACGAGGTTGAAGTTATGCAAATCCTTAAAGCAAATGCTAATACTCTAAGTGCTAGACTTAGAAAAATATTAAGCAAATAATGCTTATAAAAAAAGACAGCTTTAAATAAAAAAGCCTGTCTTTTTTTTATTTTTGTAACTATATTTATTTTATAAATTTTTAATATCCACAATATAGAAAAAGAGGTTGAAGATAAATCTTCAACCTCATTATTTTTACTTCTCTACTCTTGTATATGGAATAAGAGCGATGTTTCTAGCTCTCTTAACAGCTTTAGCTATCTTTCTTTGTAACTTAGCGTTAGCTCCAGTTACTCTAGAAGGATTGATTCTTCCTTTATCAGAAACGAATCTCTTTAGTAAATCAACATTTTTGTAATCGATTTCTTCAGCTTTAACTCTTAATTTTGCTCTTCTTCTTCTGAATTCTGCCATTCTAATAACCTCCTTATTTGAGAATAAACGTCTTCTTTAGTTTTAATTAGTCGTTCTTAATTACGATGTATCTCATAACTTCTTCAGTTATGTTAAGCTTTGACTCAACCTCAGTTAACTTAGTACCGTCCATCTCTAAAGTAGTTAGTACGTAGAATCCTGTTTTCTTCTTATCGATTGGATAAGCAAGCTTTCTCTCTCCCCACTTCTCAGATTTAAGAACAGTTGCTCCAGCTGTAGTTAATATGTTGTTAACTTTAGCTATTACAGTTTCTCTTCCCTCTTCTAATATAGTTGGGTTGATGATGAACATTAATTCATACTTTTTCATGTTATTACCTCCTCCCTATGGTTTTAGCCCAAAATACACAATGATCTTGAGCAGGGCATTATTAATTCTAACATAGAATCAATAATTTTACAAGTATTTTTTATTAATCTCTTCTATTTGCTCTAATCCATGGTGGAAGATCTAGTTCATCTCTCACTTCTGATGTCTCTTCTACCTTTGGAGTTTCAGCCTTTTTCTCCACATTTATAAAAGATTCAGTTTTTTCTTGCTCATCACCAAAGCTATTAGCAATTATTGTAACTTGAATTTTATCACCATATGATTCGTCTGCTGTTATACCAAACATAATATCTTCTGCTGTTTTTCCTGCTGCTTCTTTTACTATATTAGCTATAGCTTGAGCTTCCATAAGTCCTAAGTTTGATGAACCAGCTATATTTATTAAAACCTTGCTTGCTCCCATAATTGACTTTTCTAAAAGAGGTGAAGATAGTGCCTTTTCTGTTGCTTTAGCAACTCTGTTTTCTCCCTCTCCCTCTCCAAATCCTAAAACAGCAACTCCTGAATTTTGCATAGTTGCTTTGATATCAGCAAAGTCTAAGTTAATAAGTCCTCTACCTATCATTAAATCTGCAATACCTTTAATACCTATTTTTAAAATATTATTAGCTTCTTTAAATGCATTTTGAAGAGTTATTGTTTTCTCTGGTAACTCAAATAGTTTATCATTTGGAATTATAACTAATGAATCTACATGCTTTTCTAAGTTCGATAACCCTAAATCAGCATTAGTTTTTCTTTTTCTTCCTTCAAAAGAAAATGGTCTAGTTACTATACCAATAGTTAAAACTCCCATCTCTTTTGCTATTTTAGCTATAACTGGTGCAGAACCTGTTCCTGTTCCTCCACCCATTCCAGCAGTTATAAATAACATATCTGTCTCTTCTAATAAATTTCTTAATTTTTCAACATCTTCTTCAGCTGCTTGCTTACCAACTTCTGGATCAGCTCCTGCTCCTAAACCTCTTGTTAGTTTTTCTCCTAATTGAACTCTTATATCTGCTAAAGAGTTGTTTAAATCTTGGGCATCTGTATTTGCCGCAATATATTCTACACCTGTTACTCCAGCTGAAATCATGTCATTTATTGCATTTCCTCCAGCTCCTCCAGCTCCGATTACTTTTATCTTTACTTCACATTCGTTATTAAACATTTTCATACAGCTCCTTATTATATAAAGTTAGAAATCCATTTTTTTATTTTGTTTAAAGTACCATCTGTAACCACTTCTTCTTCATACTCTTCTTCGTAGTCCTCTTGTCTAAAAGCTGTTTCATTTATAGGAAGTTCTGTAAATACTTCCTCTTCTTTTTCAATGGCTATAACTTCGTCCTTTAAACTTTCATCTCTTATTTCGTTTCTCTTTTTAAATTCTGCTTCTAATTTTGTTAACAAAATACCAATTACTGTCGACATAGATGGATTTACATTTTCTAATCCTCTAAGTGGAAATGGAGTAACTTTTCTAACAGCACACTCCATTTTACTTCCCACTTTACTAAAAATCTCATCTATTGATACTGCTCCACCTGTAAAAGCTAAACCTTTTCCTAAATAACCATTAAATCCAGATTCTTCTATTGTTTTTGAAATGAAATTAATTAAATCACCTGTTCTAGCATCAATTATCTCTTTAATTTCATCTATATTGTATTCTCCATTTTCTGTTTTTATTACTCCATTAGAATACTGTTTGCTTCTCAATTTTTCTAAAATCTCTTTGGCTTCTTTTTTTGGTATTTTTAAAAGATAACTTATATCATTCACAAAATGCATTCCACCTATTGATAAAGATTTTGTATAAATTATTTTATCATTTTTATAAATAGCTATATCTGTAACTCCTTCTCCTATATCTATTAGAGCTACTCCCATCTGTCTATCTTCATATTCTAAAGTTGATTTTGCAGATGCAGATGCGTTTAAAAATATATCTTCTACTTCTAATCCCGCGTTATTTATAACTTCTACTAAAGGATCTAATTGATCTTTTTTTATTGTTATTAGATGAACATCACCTTGAATACTTTTTCCAATTTGTCCTATTGGATTTTTTAAAATTCCAGAGCTATTAACCCTAACATTGTAAGCTTCTTGCTCAATAACGATTTCATCTTCTTTTAATATATTACCTTTTACTAATTCAATTAAATTATACATATCTTGAGCTACTATCTCTTTTTCATTAAACTCAATACATCCATGATCTGTTTTTGAAATAATTCTATCATTACTCACACCTAGTGAAACAACTTCAAATTCTCTTCCATTTCTTTGCTCTAACTCTTTTAGTCCTTTGGCTATACTTGCACTTAAAAGCTCAGGGTCTTCTACTACAGATCTTTTTATGCCTTCACTTGATACCTCTAAGTAATCTAGTACTCTTAACTTTAATCCCTCTGTACTAAGTTCTCCTAAAATAAATTTTATTTTACCATTTCCAACATCTAAAGCTAATTTTGTAATATTATCTCGCACTTTTCCCCTCCTTTTCCATTACTACTATATCTGTAAATCTTATATCTATATAATCTATCACCTTAGCCTTTATCAACTCCTTATATAGATTCATTGTTATTTCATATTTTTTTTTCGAAACTTCTGGTTCAGTTTTTATCTTAGTTCCGTCTCTCAAAATAATGTATATCAAGTTTTTATTTTCAGCGTATAGCTGTGAAACTTCATCTTTTAAATCTAGCTCTTTTAGTTTTTCCATTATTTCTAGAAGATATTCTTTTTCTTTAGCATCTTTTAATACAAGAATTGGCATACTTTTTTTAGGATATTCATCTAGCTTTCCAAAAATAGTTCCCTGTTCATCCATAGTATATATTCTTGAATTATGCTGTGCATAGTAATTACTATCTTTTTCTATGACATCAATAGTTATTTCATTTAAATTTTGTTTAGAAACAACCGCTTTTTTTATTCTCACATCTTTTAATAATTTTTTTTCTAATCCTTCTAAATTTAAATCATTAATATTTTTTCCTAAAATCTCTGTTTTTATTTTTTCTAAATCTGATTTAAGATTTGGCGAAACTTCACTAATTTGAACTTTTGAAATATTGAAAAATTCTCTATTTTTAAAGTCTTTTTCAACTTGAATTATAATAAAAGTTAGTGCCAATATTATAGCAATTTTAAATATATTTTTCAAGAATCTCTCCCTGTTATTTCAGATATTTTCTACTTAGCAACTTTCAACCATAATCTTAGTTAAATCATCAAAAGAATAACCTTTTAATGTTGCTAGTTTTGGGGCTAAACTAGTCTCTGTCATTCCAGGACAAGTATTTACCTCTAAGAAATAAGTTTTTCCATCTTTTAAGATAAAATCACTTCTTGTTACTCCCTTTAACCCTAACTTTTCATGAATTTTTCTAGCAGCTTCAGAAGCTTCTTCATATGCTTTTTCATCTATTTGAGCAGGACATTCATACTCTGTTTTTCCTACAGTATATTTTGATTCATAGTCATATAATCCAGATTTTGGTTTTATTCTAACTACGCCTAATTTCTCTCCATTTAATACTCCAGCTGTTAATTCATCCCCTTTTATAAATTCCTCTATTAAAGGTTCTTTATTTTGTAATACTTCATAAGCTTTTAGTGCTTCTTCTTTTGTGTTACAAATATATAACCCTACACTTGATCCCTCTTTTGCTGGTTTTATAACAACAGGATAACTATCAATTTCTTCAACAGAAGCATATGTCTTAGCTATTCTTATTCCTAAGTCTTTAGCTATTATCTTTGTTAAAATTTTATCCATCGCAACAGCACTACCTGTTACTCCTGAACCTGTGTATTTTTTACCTAACATATCTAAAACAGACTGAACTCTACCATCCTCACCATATTCACCATGAAGAGCTAGATAAACTAAATCATAATCATTCTCTATAAATGCTGATACTAAGTTTTCTTTTGTCAAATCTATTTTATATGCATCATACCCTTGTCTTAATAGACTATTTAAAATAGCCTGTCCACTTCTTAAAGAAACCTCTCTCTCTGATGTAATTCCACCCATAACAACTGCTATTTTCACTTGATCCCTCCTAGTTAGTTTCTTACTATTATAATCTCTTCTTCTAGTTGTATTCCAGTTTTATTTTTTACTTCTGCTTTTACCTCTTCTATTATATCTATAATATCTTTAAATTTTGCATCACCTTTGTTTACAACAAAATTTGGATGTACCATAGATATTTGAGCTCCTCCCACCTTTTTACCTTGAAGTCCAGCCTCTATAATTAATCTTGCAGAAAAATATCCTTCTGGATTTTTAAATGTACTTCCTAAGTTTGGTTCGTTTAATGGGTGATTTTCGCTTCTTTTTAATTTATACTTCTCTACAACTTCACTTAAATAACCATTTTCAAATTTGAAAGTTGCGCTTACTACAACCCATTTTTTCTCTTTTATCTCTGTTACTCTATATGAAAATTTTAATTTTTCTTTCTCTATTTTTCTAAGCTCATTATTTTCATCTATAATTTCAACTGATATTATTTTATCAAAAATTTCAGTTCCATGAGCTCCTCCATTCATAAAAACAAGTCCACCTACACTTCCTGGTATTCCTGCTAAATTTTCTAAACCTGTATAATTCTTTTCTGCCATATAATCTATTAAATCAGAAAAGTCTAATCCAGCTCCGACTTCAACTACTCCTTCACCTTTATCATCTATATAATCAATAGCCTTAAGAGAAATAAATGTTGTATCAAGCTCTCCATCAAATATTAATGTATTTGTTCCATTACCTATTATAAATCTATTTTCTTTCTCTTTCAAAACGTCCAATAATTCGTTTTTGTTTTCAATTTCAATAAACTCTTTAGCTGTTCCTCCAATTTTCATATTAGAATGTTCTTTCATCGAGTGATTTTTATATAATTTCATTTCCTATTCTCCCTATATTGTCTGCAATAGTATGAGCTAAATTAGATATATTCCCTGCTCCCATAAATAGGAATGTAGCTGATTCTTTTTCACCTGTTACTATTTTTTCTATATCTTCATTTTTCTCTATTATTCTACAGTGCTTATGCCCTATTTTTTCTTTTAATTTCTCTAATGTTACTCCAAATTCATTTTTTTCTCCTGCGCTATATACAGGCATTAATATAACTTCATCTACTCCTTCAAAACTACCTTTAAAATCATTTAAAAGAAAATTCACACGACTATATCTATGTGGTTGAAAAATTGCTATTGTCTTATTTTTTTCAATTGTTTTTGCACCTTGAATAGTTGCTTTAATCTCTGTTGGATGATGAGCATAGTCATCTATTATTCTTATTTTATCACTATGTAAAATATCATATCTTCTTTTCGCACCTTTAAAACTTAAAAGCTTTTCTGCTATTCTTTTTTTATCAATTCCATATTTTTTTGCTAAATAAATAACAGGTAAAGCATTTTGAATATTGTGATTTCCTGGAATAGCTAGCTCAAAATCTCCAAATTTTTCTCCATCTATGATTACTGTAAATACTGTTTTAGTATTTACTATTTTTATATCTGTTGCAATTATATTAGAATCACTTCTCTTAATGCTATACGTTTTTATATTTTTTCTACCCTTTATTAACTCTAACGTTTCTAAACAGTCATCACAAACTAATATCTCTTGTTTTGTCTGGTCCATAAACTGTTTAAATGATTTTTTTATATTCTCAAGTGAACCATGATTTTCAAGATGATCTGCCTCAATATTTGTTATTATTGAAATTTCTGGTGTTAGATGTAAAAATGAGTTGTCACTTTCATCAGCTTCTGCAATAAAAATCTCTGTTTTTCCACATCTAGCATTAGAACCTATCTCTGGTAAAATTCCACCAACAACTATTGTTGGATCAATATCTAAAAGTAATGATCCCAACATTGAACTTGTCGTTGTTTTTCCATGAGTTCCTGCTACTGCAATTCCTATTTCTTTATTCATTAAAAGGGCCAATAACTCTCCCCTCTTTATTATCTTTATTCCTAATTCTTTTGCTTTTATTATCTCTGGATTATCCTGCTTTATAGCACTTGAAGCTACAATTAAATCTGCGCCTAAAATATTTTCTGCATTATGCTCTCCAAAAACTTTAACTCCTAAGCTTTCTAGCTCTTCAGTTACATAATTTCTTGAAAGATCAGCTCCACATACATCATATCCTTTTAATTTCATAATTTTTGCTAAGCCACTCATTCCAATTCCATTTATTCCAATAAAATATATTTTATTCATCTAACTCCTCCATATATCCAAGCACTCAACTATCTTTTCAGCTGCATTACTCTTCTTTAAATTTTTAGCTTTTCTACTCATTTTATTTAACTCATCATCATTTTTTATGAGCTCTAAAGCTTTTTCTATGGCTTCATCTGCCTTGCTATCACTATATATAAGTGCTGCTTCGTTTTCTGATAATATCTTTGCATTTTGATACTGTCCAACTTTTATCGAATTATATGGTATTAAAATCGATGGTTTTTCAAGTTGCATTATTTCTGAAACGGTTAATGCTCCTGCTCTGCAAACAACCAAATCTGCTGCTGCCATTACATTTATCATGTTATTAAAATATGGCTTTATTATGTCACTAACCTTTATCTGTTGATCTTCTAATTTTTCATTTATTTCCCCAAAATTTTTATCTCCAGTAGCCCAATAAATTCTGATGCTTTTATCTTTATATATATCTTTTAAACTTTTGATTACTGCTTCATTTAAGGATTTAGCCCCAAGACTTCCTCCTGTTATTAAAAGTACTTTTTCGTCTTTTCCAATCTTTAATCTTTCTCTTTCAGTATCTTTATCCATTGTATAAATATCTTCTCTTAATGGATTTCCAGTAACTAAAAATTTATGTTGATCTTTTACTGATATCTCTTCATATGTTGTGTCAAAAGCTAGAAAACATTTTTTAGCTATTTTATAAAATAACTTATTTGCCATTCCTAAATCTGCATTTTGTTCTTGTAAATATATTTTTTTTCCTAAAATTGCACCTGCTAGTAAAACAGGTATTGAAATATAATTTCCAAATCCTATTATTATATCTGGCTGTTCTTTTTTTACAATTTTAAAAGCTTGTAAAAATGATTTTATATTTGAGAGGATTTTTTTAAAATTTTGAAACGGATATACATCTATTCCTAGAAATTTAAACCCCTCTTCTGGAACTAAATCTTTTTCCATTCTAGTTGAACTTCCTACAAATAAAACTTCCATACCTCTATTTAATAGTTTTTTTCCAACTGCCAATGCAGGATAAATATGTCCTCCTGTACCTCCAGTTGTTATAATTATTTTTTTCATCATAAATTCTCTCCTAATTAAAGTAACTTTTTACTAAGTCTTTGAAAACTATTCCTCTTTCTTCAAAATTTTTAAACTGATCAAAACTTGATGTCGCTGGAGAAAATAAAACAACTTCTTTATGATTTTTATCAACTTTAGATTTTAATTTTTCTAACACCTTATCTAAAGTTTTCAAATTAAAAATTCTCTCTTTTGAAAAACCAATTTTTTCTAATCCTATTTCTAATTTATCTGAAATATCACCTATCAAATAAACCTCTTTAACCTTATCTTTAATTATTTTTTCCAGTGGAGTTAAATCTAGCTCCTTATCATATCCTCCACAAATTAAAATCGGTTGTTCAAAAGCTTCAATAGCAAATTTAGTAGAATCTATGTTAGTACCCTTTGAATCATTTATAAATTCAACTGCACCGTATGAGAAAAAATTTTCCATTCTATGTTCTAATGTTTTAGTTGAATATAAAAACTCTCTTATTAATTCCGTTGGAATATCGAGTAATTTTCCTATACAAACAATAAATAACATATTTTCTAAATTATGCTTTCCTTTTAAAGATGCTAACTTTCCCTCTAGAATAAACTCTCCATTATAAAAAATCGATTCATTCTCAACCCATACACTCTCTTTTTTATATGTTTTATCCATTCCTACATATATTTTTTTTCCAGAAATCGTATCTACTCTTTTTAAACTTTCGGCACATGAAGTATTTACTATAAAATATTCACTTTCCTTTTGATTTTTTCCTATATTAAACTTTGTGTCATAATAGTGATCTAAATCTTTATATCTTGATAGATGATCTGGTGCTAAATTGACTATTAAAGAAATATCGGCTTTAAACTCCTTTATATTCTCAAGTTGATAAGAACTAGCTTCTAATACATAATAATCAAGCTCTGGATTCTCCACAATTGTTTCGCTAAAAGAGTATCCTATATTTCCACATACTTTTGCTTTATAACCAGCTTTTTCCAATAACTCTTGTGTTTTTGTAGTTATTGTTGTTTTTCCATTTGTTCCTGTTATAGCTATTATCTTTCCAGAGATTTTATTATTTTTTTTATATCTATAACCTAATTCAATGTCATCTATCACTTCTATTTGCAATTTCAGAGCTTTTTTTACTAAATCAGTATAAGGAACCCCAGGACTTTTTATAAACAAATCTATTTTATCATCTTCTAATATTTTCATACCTTCTTTTGACGATATTCCTATTTTATCATCTATTAAAAAAACTTTGTATCCCATTTTTTTTAAAGTTTTTTCGGAACCTTTACCGCTTACACCAGCCCCAAAAACAATTGCTTTCTTCATGGATTTCCCTCCTTATTTTTAAACGACAAAAACCACAGTGACTTTCACTGTGGTCTTATTTATAGTATTCCTCTTAATCTAACTATACCTAAAGCTATCATTCCTAAAAACAATGCAACAATCCAAAATCTCATTGTTACCTTTGTCTCTGGCAAGCCTGCTAATTCAAAATGATGATGTATTGGTGCCATTCTAAACACTCTTTTTCCTCTCATTTTAAAAGAACCCACTTGAAGTATAACTGATACAGCTTCTAATACAAATACTCCTCCAATTATTGGTAAAAGCAATTCTTGCTTAAGTAAAATTGCTACAACTCCCAGAATCCCACCTAGCGTTAACGATCCCGTGTCTCCCATAAAGATTTGTGCTGGATAAAAGTTATACCATAAAAATCCTAAGCCTGCTCCCACTAAAGCTGATAGAAATACTGATAATTCACCTATACCTGCTATATAATGTAAATTAAGGTGATTACTTAATTCAATATGACCTGTGAAATATGCTATTATTCCTAAAATTGTTGCACCTATTATTACAGGCATTATTGCTAATCCATCTAATCCATCAGTTATATTCACCGCATTAGATGTTCCCATTAGCACTAAAGCTATGAATATTAACATCAAAAAACTTCCTAAATAAAAATTACTATTTGATAATATTGGGTTCACAATTGATAAATCCAATATTTTATTTCCAGTTAAACCAAACTCCTTTATAAAAAACCAAGTAACTATAGCTATAAAACACTGACCCATTAGCTTTTTTTTACCTGACAATCCCTTCTTATTAACTGTAAATTTTTTATAGTCATCTATAAATCCAATACTACTAAAAAGTAGTGTTACTACAAACATTAAAATTAAGAATTTATTAAATAGATCACCCACTAATAATCCTGTTAATAAGGTTCCAAAAATTATTAATATTCCACCCATTGTCGGAGTTCCCTTTTTTGAAAAGTGACTAACAGGCCCCTCTTCTCTTATAGATTCTCCAAATTTTTTTACTTTCAAATACTTTATAAATGGTTTACCAGTAACTAAAACAACTAAAAATGCTAATATAAATGCTAAAAAACTTCTTAAATATATTGATTTAAGCCCCTCTAAAACTGGAAAATACCCTGCCAATAAGTATAGCATCCCTCTTACTCCTTTTTACTACATAATTATTTCTTCTAATTTCATCCCTCTTGAACCTTTTAATAAAACAGCTACATTCTCAGTTTTATTAAGTTCATCCCTTATATCTTCTTTTTTTGTAAAATGAATAATTTTAGGATTATTTAATTTTTCTGAAGCTTTTTTCATTCTTTCACCATAAATAAACACTTCATTAAACTCATATTTTAAAGCTTCTTTTAATATATCTACGTGATATTCTATCTCCTTATCACCAAGTTCAAGAGCATCACCTAAAACAACTATCTTTTTTTTCTTCAACGGTAGGGAAGCAAATGCATTTAAAGCCATTTTCATAGATACAGGACTCGCATTATACGCATCATTTATAAATAAAATTTTATTTTTTTCTATTTTTTCAAATCTCATAGATGTTATTTTAATATTTTTTAATGCATTTTTAATTTCGTCATAAGACATTCCAAATATTTTTCCTAATGCAATAGCAAAAGAAGCATTTATTACATTATGTAGTCCATTTAAAGACACAAAATATCTTTCATCATTTAGAAAGAAATTAACTCCCTCATAACTTTCGACAAAATTATTTATAATATAATTATTTTTATTTTCGAATCCAATTTTTAAAGCTTCTAAATTTTTTAAATAAAAATCATCACCATAAACTAAGGTATTATTTTTATCAACATAATTTAAAACTTCAGTTTTTGCTTTAAACACATTATCTCTATTTTTTAAAAATTCTAGATGAGAATCTCCAATATTTGTTATTACTGCATAATTTGGCTTTGCAATTTTTGATAATAAATCAATTTCACCTAAATTACTCATTCCCATTTCTAAAACTACAATTTCATCACTTTCTTTTAATTGTAACAATGTAAATGGAAGTCCAATTTGATTGTTATAATTTCCCAAAGTTTTTTGTGTTTTATATTTTGTTGATAAAACTCCATGAATTAAATCTTTAGTTGTTGTTTTACCTTCACTTCCTGTTACAGCTATAATTTTAATACATAATTTTTCTCTATATAACTTAGCTATATCTTGTAAAAAGTCTATACTATTTAAAACTTTAATAATTTTTTCACTTTCATTTGTAGGACTTTTATCACAAATGATAAGTTCTGCTCCTTTTTTAAGAGCCTCATCTATATAATTATATCCATTATTTATAGCTATAAATAACGAACCTTTTTCTACCTTCTTACTATCCATTTGAATATTATTAATCTCTAAGTTTTTAGGTAAATTTATATTTAACTTTTGAAAATAATTTAATAGAACTTCAGTAAATGTTTTCAATTTTACATCCCCTTTTTTTATATTCGCTCTATATTTTACCATTTTTTTAGTATTCTTTTCAATTTTTTTTTAACTAATACCTAAAACTTTTAAACCTTTATGAATACATTCAATTTCAATAGGTAAATTAGGCCCTGTTTCTCCATCTATATCTGTAGAATAATTTTCAACTCCTACAATTTTCATAAACCTAGTTTTAAAATATTTTATTGAATGAATTTTTTTCTCTAAGTGAGTTTTTGTAGCTAATGCTGCACTTATTTCTGGAACGTCTGTTATAAAATCTGGTTTTAACAGTAAAACATCGAAAAAGCCATCATCTAATTTGGCATTATATGCCAATTCAAAATTTCCAGCACTTTTTCCATTAAAAACTAAAAGAGAAACAATATCTGTTATTGCACTATATTCATCGCTCTCTAATATAATTTTCATTTTTTTTATCTTTGTCATCTCTTTTATTCCATTTAACACGTATGCTAATTTACCCATGGTTTTTATCATATTTCTATCGGTTGTTTGAGAGATTGTAGAAAAAACTCCAAGACTAGCTATATTTATAAAATATTGATTATTTATTCTTCCTAAATCTATCTCTTTAACATCTGTTGATAGTATCTTTTTACAAGCTTTTTCAATATTTCTAGGCATTTTTATTACATTAGCAAAATCATTTGCAGTTCCTGTTGGTAGTATCGCTATTGGAATATCTATATCATTTTTTTTTAAAATATTAACAAAACTATTTATTGTTCCATCTCCACCGGATATTAAAAAATGATCATAATCTTCAATATTTTTTAATATCTCATCTTTTTTACAGCTATAAGAAACTCTAAATATGTCAACAACAAACCCATGTTCTTGATAAATTTCAAAAATTTTATCTAATTCTTTTAAAATTTTTCCACCACCTGAAACAGGATTATATATTAATTTTACTTTTTTTTGCCTTTTCATATAATCATCCTCCAGTTTTTAAATATAAAAAAAAGATTGGCAACTTCCTATCCTCCCAGGGGGCTGCCCCCCAAGTACTTTC
>NZ_CAMQXC010000049.1 GCF_947038635.1 uncultured Cetobacterium sp.
GACAAACATTATCTGTAAAAACTGGAACAGAAGAGATTGATGTTTTAATAAGATTACCAAAAGATTCAAGAACTGAGGTTTCAACTTTAGAGGAGTTAAATATTAGAGGAGCAGATGGTAAATTTGTAAAAATATCAGATGTTGCAAATGTTATTATGGCAGAAGGAGCATCTGAAATCAATAAAAATGACAAAATATATACCTCCATAATCAGTGCTAATGATGGGGGTATAGGTTTAAGTGAGATTCAAAATGAGATTTTAAAAGCTTTTAAAGAAACAGATCCACCAAAGGGAGTTTCTTATTCATGCGGTGGAATGTCACAACTATTTAATGAAGCGATTGTTCAAATGGGAATGGCTCTTGGAATTTCAATATTTTTAATATATGCTATTTTAGCATCACAGTTTGAAAACTTCTTACTTCCGGGAATTATACTAGCATCTGTACCACTAGCAATGATTGGAGTTTACAGTGGTCTCTTGCTAACAAACTCCCCATTTGATATGATGGTAATGATTGGAATAATAATGCTAGCAGGAACTGTTGTTAATAATGCTATTGTGCTTATAGATTTCATCAAAATTTTAAGAAATCGTGGATATGAGTTAAATGAAGCAGTTAAAGAGTCATGTAAAACAAGACTTAGACCGATTTTAATGACTACAATGACAACAGTTTGTGGTATGATTCCACTTGCTTTAGGATTTGGTGATGGAGCTGAACTATATTCAGGAATGTCTATAGCTGTTATATTTGGTTTATCATTTTCAACACTACTGACACTAATAGTAATCCCTGTTTTATATATTGAGATTATTTCAATTACAACAAATAAAAAATAAAAGGAAGGATCTTATGTTTAAAAAAAAATATCTTATTGCATCAGCAGTTATTTTTTCTTTAATTTTAGGAGTTTTAATTACATTTTTATCATTGAAGGAGAAAGGTTTTATTTATGTAGTGCCCAAAATTAAAAATATGGAGATACTTGATGAACAAATAGGAGAATATTCTTTATATAGTAAATCTGGCGAGACTAATTTAAACTTTGAAAGTAAAGATTTTTTAAATGGGAAGATTTTTTTAAACGTTCCTGATGGCAGCTATATATTAAAAGGAAAGTATGATGATGAAATTAAAAATGTTCCTTTTGTAAAAGAGAGTGATTGGGAAGAGGTTGAAATTGAATTTATTGGAAAGCCATTTTCCCAAAAGCAGGAGTATTTTTTAAATGGAATCACTCTATCTCTTATTCTTTTAAATTTATCTATTTTTCTTAAATTAAAAAAACAATTAAAAGAGGATAAAACTCTATATTTTACATCATTTATTTTATTTTTAAATTTAATTTTAAGTTTCAGAACTGAAAAATACATAGATATTATAAAGATATTGGACTTTTTAACAGTTACTATTTTAGGGTTTACACTGGCTTTTTATCTGATTAATAAATTTATCTCTTTTAAATATAGTTTTATAAAAAAAGGATTTATAGGTATTCTATTTATCTCTTATTTACATAGTTTTATAATATCTCTTATTATTATATCACCTCAAGTGTATGCTTATTTACTTTTGAATTTTGAGCATTTAATAAAAGTTATTAGATTTATTGGAAAAAATCTCTCTTTATCTAGAGTTATATTTTTAATAATTTTGTTTATTCTTTTTTCTAAAAAAAGAGATTTATTAAAAAATATTTATTGGAGCTTTGTCTTAATAGGATACTTCTTTTTAGAGTCTTTTAATCTATTTTTCCCAACTTTAACAGGATTAAGTAACTTTTTAAGAGTTCTTACTCATGTATCTCTTTACTGGGGAATCGTTTTTTACTCTTTAAAAGTATACAATGAAAATGTCAGTAGATTTATTAAATTTATACTAGGTTTTTCGTTAGTTTATATGACTTTGTTTTATTATAAAAGTTTAGAGCAACCCACTTTAGTTTTGGCTATAATTTTAATTTTAGATTTTTATAACTATATTTTTGACAAAATTTTTCTAAGAAAATCCTATATTATTGAAAAAACATTTAATAAATTAGTTTTAATTAAAGAGCAAAAACAGTTTGAAATGCAGTTGAAAAGTGAGATTTTAAAAAATACCAATTTAAAAGTAGTTAAAGTTAAAATTTTTAAAAATTATGATGAACAAAACTCTATCATTAAAGAAAATTTTAAAATATATAATTCAAATCTATTTATTGATAAAAAAGATATCTATAGCTCAGAGTATACCTCTGCTCTTAGAATTCCTTTTGGTAATAACCCATGTATAGGTATTATACTTTTTAAAGATCCTGAAAATTATTTGGGAATAGATGAGATTAACTATCTGACTGGAACTATTGAAAAAGTATCTAGTCTTGCTAACTCTATTCGATTATCCCTTATTTATGAGGAGTTGGCTTCCCATGAATAAAATAGGACTTGTAATTGATAATAACTCAAAAATTTTATTAAAAGAGATTTTAAACTATGATTTTATTGAAGTAGATATAGTAGAACATTGTAAATTAGTTCTTTTGGATATATCCACTGTTAATTTTAAAAGTGAATTTGATTTTTATCTTGCTCATGGAGTTTCTATTATTGTTCTTGTGGGAAACTCCAATATAAAAGAGATGAGAGCATATCTAAAGTCAGATAAATGCTTTGATTGTATACTTAGGTATGATATTTATGAGATTGAAAAATCCATAGAAGAGTACTACTCCACTACAAAAAAATATTCTCAATTTTATTTAGGAGACACTTATTTAAAAGGCTTTTTTGATTTTTCTGAAATTTTATATATGGATTACTGTAGAATAAGTAGAAAAGTTAGATTTAATTTAATTAATAATGAGAGTTTTTTTGTAAAGCGATCATTTTCTGATTTAGATTTTTTAACAGTTGAATTTCCTAGTTTTTATAAGATAGAAAGAGGACTTATTATAAATACCAGTTTAATCAAAATTTTAGATTATAAAGAGGAACGTATAATTTTTAAAGATAAATCAATATTGTATATTAGCAAAGTTAAAATTAAAGAACTTGAAAGCGTATATAATTTTGAAAGAGATAAGTTAATTTTTAAAAATTTTTGAAAGAAAGGTTTTGTGATATAATATAAAATAAAAGAAAAAACTGGAGGAAACACTTGGATTTTTTAAAAAAGTTAGAAAATGAAGTTGGATATACAATTTATAGTCGTGGGAAAGACTATTATAGTAAGGGAAGAGCCAGTAACTTCAAACTTTATGGCGTAGATGAAGAGTATTACGGAGAGGGAGTTCGTAATCTTGAAGGATCTGTAAAGGGAAGTAACTATTTAAATTATAAAACTGAGGTTATTTTTAATAGAGATGAAGTTTTAGATTATAACTGTAGCTGTATGTACTTTAGAGAGAATATAAAACCTTGTAAACATATAGTTTCTATTGCAATAGCAGCTTACAACTTAGTATTAAAAAAAGAAAGAACAGAAAAAGTAGCTACTGATATCCACCTAGATTTTTTAAAAAATCCAATGGGTGAGAAAAAGAATCTAATATTTTTAAAAATCACTCCAAAAATTGAAAATATAAGGGGATATATAGATTTTAAACTAGATATAGAGATTGTGACAAAAGATAAAAACTATAAGTTAACTAATAAGCTATCTAAGTTTTTAAAAGCTTATAATTTAACTTCCTTTGATTTTGGAAAATCTTATCAGTATAACCCTGCAACAGATTACTTTCAGGGATGGGAGAAAAAGTTCTTAGACTTCCTAAAGGAGTATGAGGGAATTTTAGAAAAAAGTTACTATGGTGAACTTAATATTTCAACTATTTTAAGTAATAAATTTAGTTTTGATAGACTGATGGATATCTTAGTTGAAGGAAACCAAATAATCTTAAAAGAAAAAAGTTTAAAAGAGATATTAGAGATAGATATAAAAAACTCAGGTAGTGATATTGAATTAGCTTTTAAAAATATATCTAGTTTTATTCAAAGGGGAGAGAGAACTCTTCTTTATTTAGATAGTGGAACTCCAATTTTTTATAGAGTTTCAAGTGAGGATATAGAGTTATATAAAAAAATTCGTCAAAAAACTAGTAGAAGTGAAAGTATGGTAATTAGTGAAAATAATCTTCCTGTAGTTATAAACTCCATTCAAAAAATGGCAAAGTTAGAACTTTCAGAGGATATAAAAAAGAAAGTTTATACTCCTAAAAAGATAGAGGATAAAATCTATATAGATTCCTATAATACCTATGGGTTAAAGGTTTATACTAAAAGATTCTACGATGGGATATATGAGGGTAACTTAGAAAATGTAATAATTTTAAGTGATCAACTAGAGGGGTACTCACTATATAGAGATGTTTTAAAAGATTATCAAAATAACTTTGAAAATGGAGCTTATCATATTACAAATGTTGAAAGTATATACAGGTTTGTAGTAGAGGGTATACCTGAGTTAGAAAGATACTATGAGATGTATTACTCTGAGGAGTTTAAAAATAAAAGTTATGGTACTGCTAGTTACCATGTAGAAACAAAGGTCACTGATATTTTAAGTATAAGTTTTAATATAGATGGAATAGATAAAGATGAGGTACTTAGATTTTTAACTGCAGTTCGTGAAAAGAAAAAATACTATCTTTTAAAAAATGGTGGAATTATAGATATAGGGGACAGCTCAGAGCTAGATGAACTGAATGATCTTTTAGACATTTCAGAAGCGAGTAAAAAAGAGATAGAGGCTGGAGTTATCTCTAGAGCTAAAAACTATAGCTATTTTTTAAGTTCAACGCTAAAAAAAATAAAAAATGTACTTTTAGATAGTGAGTTTGAGATAATGGATAGAAATCTGAAAGCTATTAGTAGTGAAGAGGAAGAGCTAGCTATAAAAAAGGATTTTCCTATGTTGAGAGATTATCAACTTTATGGAGTTCAGTGGTTAAATACTCTTAAAAAACTAGGACTTGGTGGAATTTTAGCTGATGATATGGGACTTGGAAAAACACTACAAACTATAGCATATTTGGCACTGGAAAAAAGAGAACTTCCAAGTATAGTTATAGCTCCAAAATCACTGGTTTATAACTGGAAAAGTGAGTTCCAAAAATTTGCTCCTAATGTAACAGTAAAGATGTGTGTAGGAGTAAAGTGGGAGAGAGAAGAGGCTATTAAAAGTCTAAAAAGTGGCGAGGTTTTAATAACTACTTATGGAGTGCTAAAAAATGATTTAGATCTATATAGTATGATGCCTTTTAAAGATGGGTTTGCCAATATAATTATAGATGAAGCACAGAATATAAAAAACATTTTAGGAAAGACATCTAACGCTATAAAAGAGATAAAGGGTGAAACTAAAATAGCTCTTACAGGTACTCCTATTGAAAATAATATACTTGAACTTTGGAGTATATTTGACTTTGCTTTCCCAGGATATCTTGGAAAACATACAACATTTAAAAAGAGGTATTTAGATAATCTGAAAAGTTTAAAAACTGTTGTGGGACCATTTATTTTAAGACGTACAAAGAGCGAGGTATTGCAGGAGCTTCCAGATAAAATTGAACAGGATGTTATTGTTGAATTAAGTGATAAACAGAGAAAGCTATACTTAGGGTATTTAGAAAGGTATAAAAGAGAGGTAGAATCTGTTGGTAGTGATGCTATAAAGATACTATCTTATTTAACAAGGCTTCGTCAGCTGTGTAATCATCCAAAGCTATTTATTGAAGACTATAAAGGGGAAAGTGCAAAGCTAGACGCTCTTTTAGAACTACTTCAAGAGGCTAAAAGCGGAGGACATAGAGTACTACTTTTCTCACAATTTACTGAGATGTTAAGTATAATAAAGGAACACTTAAAAGATGAGTTTAATATTTTATATTTAGATGGGAAAACTAAGGTAGAGGAGCGTTTAAACTTAGTGGAAAGATTCAATGGTGGAGAGGGAGATATATTTGTAATCTCTTTAAAAGCTGGAGGTAGTGGACTAAATTTAACAGGTGCAGACACAGTTATACACTTTGATCCTTGGTGGAATCCATCTGTGGAGAACCAAGCTACAGATAGAGCACATAGAATGGGACAAAAAAATGTGGTAAATGTATTTAGACTTATAACTAAGGGAACTATTGAGGAGAAGATAAATCTAATAAAAGATGAGAAATCAAAGGTTATTAGTGAAGTTTTAGATGGAGAGAAGCGGGAGCTTTTAAAAATGAATAGAGATGAGTTATTAAAGCTATTTTAATGGTACAAAAAAAGCTAGGTATAAAATACCTAGCTTAAGTTATTTAAAGAGGAAGGATCAAGGCTATCTCTATACTTTTTAGCAAGGAAAAGTCCAAATAGTAAACTAGCTAAAACATCACTTAACCAGTGATATGATAGATAAACTCTTGAAACAGCAACTAATATTGGAAAAGCAGACCAAAATATTTTCATATGAATATTTTTATTCATCATTGCTAAGTAAAAGAATCCGCAAGAAGCAACCATAGTGTGTCCTGATGGGAAAGACATATAATCTCCATTATAAGGAACTCTTTTTTGTAGTACATCTGTGATAAAATAGAAACCAAAATTATTCCACTCTTGATATGGTCGACTTCTTACAAAAACAGCTTTTAAAATAGTTGAGATTAAAGAACCAAACATCATTATAACAACTGCGCTTAAAATTAAAGTTTGAAGTTTCGTATTTTTTTTATATCTAAAATATAAAAAAGCAGGAAAAGCAACTAAAGCTAAGTAATTAGGTTCACCTAGATGAGTTATCCCTTTAAAAATATCAGTTAGAGTTTCATTTATTAGAGGGTAGTTAGCTAGTAAACCTTGAGGATATTGATTAGATATAATGAAAGCGATTTTTTGATCTAAGAAGTTTATTACAAAAAGCAAAAATATAACAAAAACTATAAAGAGTATGTATTGCATCCTTTGGATTCTTAAATCTAGTTTAATAAGATCTCTTCTTTTGAATAAAATATAGATGATTAAACATACTAAAAATATCGTTCCTATATCTATCATAAAAACCTCCTGAAAAATTTGATTTAATTTCTATTTCTCTACTAAAATACAAGAAAAACAATATATTTCCTTTGTTGTTTTCAAGATAAAAAAATTGAATACAATTTTAAAGGTATGACTAGTATACATTTGAACAAAATGCTGATATAATATATAAAAACAGTGATAGGAGAGAAAAGGATGAGATTACAAGGGGTAAGTAAAAATTCTAAAGAAAATACTAGACAGTATATATATAGAGTTTTGAGAGAGAATATTATGAGTCTAAATTTAAAACCAGGGGAATCAATAGGGGAGATAGAGTTAAGTAAGATACTAAATGTAAGTAGAACGCCACTGAGAGAGGCTATTGTACAGTTAGTAGAGGAGAAGTTACTACAAGTTTTTCCTCAAAAAGGGTCTTTTGTTTCTAAGATAGATTATGATTTAGTAGAGGAAGCTATCTTTGTTAGAGAAACTTGTGAAGAGAGAATTTTAAAAATGGCTATGTGTGATAAAAATGTAAATGATTTAGTGATGAAGTTGGAGAAAAATATAGAGTATCAAAAGATAATCTTAAATTTTGATGGTGATTTGCATGAGTTTTTTACTTTAGATAATGAGTTTCACTATATACTGTTTGAGCACTACAATAAAAAGAATAGTTGGAAAGCTATAAAAAGATTGTCTACTCACTATGATAGACTTAGACTTTTAGACGCTTTAGAGAAAACTAATATTGAAGCTACACTAAATCAACATATAAAAATTGTAGAGTTAATAAAGAATAAAGATGATAAAAATGTAGATACATTAATTGAAAAACATCTTCTAAATTATAAAGATGTAATTAAAAAATATGAAGCAAAATATCCAGAGTATTTTTGCAGTAAATAAAAAAAATATTAAGAGGCAGCACTTGAAGTATAGTTCAAATTACTATATTTCGAGTGCTTTTTGTTTAAAATAGAACACTAAACTCTTAAAATAGAACAAAAAAATTTGTTGACAAATTGTAAAAGATTGGTTATCATACTTGCATACAACTAATACAAAAAGATTTGAAGGAGTTTCTAAATGAGAAAATTTATGGATTCAGATTTTTTATTAAAAAATGATGTAAGTAAAAAACTATATGAATATGCAGAAAAAATGCCTATATTCGATTATCACTGTCACCTTAATCCAAAGGAGATAGCTGAGAATAAAAGCTATGAAAATATAACACAGATTTGGCTTTATGGAGACCACTATAAGTGGAGAGCTATGAGATCAAATGGTGTAGATGAAAAATATATAACAGGAGATGCAACTGACTATGAGAAGTTCTTAGCTTTTGCAGAAACTATGGAATACGCTTATGGAAACCCACTTTTCCACTGGTCTCACTTAGAGCTTAAGAGATTCTTTGGAATAGAAGAGGTATTAAATAGAAAGACTGCTGAGAGCATCTGGAACAAAGCTAATGAGCTTTTAAAAACAAGTGAGTTTACAGCTAAAAGACTTATAGAGAGATCAAATGTAAAGGCACTTTGTACAACAGATGATCCTGCTGATACGTTAGAGTTTCATAAAGAGATTTTAAAGGATGAGAACTTTAAAGTGAAAGTTCTTCCAACTTTCAGACCTGATAAGGCCATCTACTTAGAAAAAGATGACTACCTAATCTGGTTAGAAAAATTAGAAACTGTTTCAAATGAAAAGATAGATTCTTTCAAAAAACTAGTAGAGGTTTTAGAGGGAAGAGTGGAGTTCTTCGTAGAGAATGGTTGCGTTGTAACTGACCACAGTTTAGAGGCACCTTTTTATAGAAGAGATACAGAAAATAAGATAGAGGAGATCTTTGCTAAGAGATTAGCAGGAGAGACTTTAACAAAAGAGGAAGGGGATACTTATAAAACTGAGATCTTCTTAGCTCTTGGAAAGATTTATTACAAAAATGATTTAGGAATGCAACTACACATGGGTGCTCTTAGAAATAACAACGAAAGAATGTTTAAAAAACTAGGTGCAGATGTTGGTTTTGATTCAATAGCAGATAATAACTATGGAGAGGTTTTATCAAAGTTATTAAACAGTTTAGATGTAGATGGGCAACTTCCAAAAACTATACTTTACTGTTTAAATCCAAAGGACAATGAAGTTCTTGGAACTATGATTGGTAACTTCCAAAATAGTGATACTCCAGGAAAGATTCAGTTTGGATCTGGATGGTGGTTTAACGATCAAAAGGATGGAATGATTCGTCAAATGACAGCTCTATCTCAACTGGGACTTTTAAGAAGATTTGTAGGAATGCTTACAGATTCTAGAAGTTTCCTATCTTACACAAGACACGAGTACTTCAGAAGAATACTTTGTAACTTAGTAGGAGCTTGGGTAGAGGATGGAGAGGTTCCATATGATGAGGAGATCTTAAAAGCAATGATTGAAGAGATCTGTTTTATCAATGCAAAGAACTACTTTAAGTTAGAAATTTAATTAATATAGATATTTTAAGGAGGAGAAAGTGAAATTATCATTTAGATGGTATGGAGAATCTGATCCAGTAAAACTGGAGTACATAAAGCAGATTCCAACAATGGATAGTATTGTAACAGCTATATATGATGTTCCTGTTGGAGAAGTTTGGCCAATGGATAAGATATTAGCTTTAAAGGAGACAGTTGAAAAAGCTGGATTAAAATTTGATGTTATAGAGAGTGTACCAGTACATGAAGATATAAAGTTAGGTATTGGAAAAAGAGATGAATACATAGAGAACTACAAGCAGAACATAAGAAACTTAGGAGCTGCAGGAGTTAAAGTTATATGTTATAATTTCATGCCTGTATTTGACTGGACTAGATCACAGTTAGATAAAGAGTTAGAGGATGGTTCAACAGCACTTGTTTATTATAAAGATCAAGTTGATGCATTAGATCCATTAAATAGTAATCTATCACTACCAGGATGGGATTCAAGTTACACAAAAGAGCAGTTAGCAGAGCTATTTGCAGGATATAAAAGTATAGGACAAGAGGGACTTTGGGCTAATTTAGAGTATTTCTTAAAAGAGATTATTCCAGTAGCTGAAGAGGCTGATGTAAATATGGCTATTCACCCGGACGATCCACCTTGGCCAATCTTTGGACTTCCAAGAATCATAACATGTGAGGAAAATGTTGATAGATTCTTAAGTTTAGTTGATAGCAAATACAATGGATTAACTCTTTGTACAGGATCATTAGGATGTGCTAACTTCAACAATATGGAGAAATTAGTAGATAAGTACAGTGCAATGGGAAGAATTCACTTTATGCACGTAAGAAACGTAAAACTTCTTGAGGATGGAGTAAGCTTCGAAGAATCAGCTCACTACTCAGGGTGTGGATCATTAGATATAGTTAAGATTATGGCAGCACTTCATAAGAATAACTTTGAAGGATATTTAAGACCAGATCACGGAAGAATGATTTGGGGAGAAACAGGAAAACCAGGATACGGATTATATGATAGAGCTTTAGGAGCAAGTTATATAACAGGAATTTGGGAGACTCTTTCTAAGTTAAAGTAATAGTTATTAACAAAAGGAGATTTGAGATGAAATTAAACTTAAAGGATATAAAAAACATAGATGGTTCATTAGGGGTAATAGTACCAAAATATGATATTGAAACGGTAAAAGAGGAAACTTTAAAAACTCCAAAGTGGTTACACTTTGGTGCTGGAAATATCTTTAGAGCATACATGGGGAAAGTACAACAAGTTTTAATTGAAAAAAATCTAGAGAATACAGGGATTATTGTAGCTGAGAGCTTTGACACTGAGATCATTGATAAAGCTTACACACCATTTGACAATTTAACTATCTTAACGACGTTAAATAAAAATGGAGATTTCCAAAATGAGATTATTGGTAGTATCGTTGAATCGATAAAAGCTACTGATGAGAACTTCAACACTTTAGAGGAGATTGTAAAAAAAGATTCACTTCAGATGATCAGTTTTACAATAACTGAAAAAGGATATAACTTAAAGGATCCTTCAGGAAACTATTTTGGAGTTATATTAGAGGATTTCAAAAACGGATTTACTTCTCCAAAGCATGTAATGGCTTTAATTACAAAACTACTTTACTCAAGATTTAAAACTAATGGAACACCAATAAGTTTAGTAAGTATGGATAACTGTTCTGGAAACGGGGATAAAATAAAGGCAGCTGTTTTAGAGATAGCTACAGCTTGGAACACAAATGGATATGTTGAAGATGAGTTCTTAGCATATTTAAAAGATGAGTCTAAAGTATCTTACCCTGTTACTATGATAGATAAAATCACTCCAAGACCAGCTGAAGAGGTACAAATCTCTTTAGAGAAGTTAGGATTTGAGGATATGGCACCAGTTATCACAAATAGAAACAGCTTCGTAGCTCCTTTTGTTAATGCTGAAATACCAGAGTACTTTATAGTTGAGGATAAATTCCCTAACGGAAGACCAAACTTAGAGGCAGCTGGAGTATTTTTAACAGATAGAGAAACTGTTGAGAAAACAGAGAAAATGAAAGTAACTACATGTTTAAATCCGCTACATACAACACTTGCAATATTTGGATGTATCTTAAATAAGAAATCAATTTATGATGCAGCAAGTGATGAGGATTTAAATAGATTAATAAAAGAGGTTGGTTATAATGAGGCTTTAAAAGTTGTTGAAAGTCCAAAAATAATTGATCCAAAGGCCTTTATAGATGAGGTTATAGATGAGAGATTTTTAAATCCATATATTCCAGATCAACCAGAAAGAATAGCTACAGATACATCTCAAAAGATAGCTATCAGATTTGGTGAGACTATTAAGTCGTATATGGCTGATGAGAATTTAGATGTTAAATCATTAAAATATATTCCACTAGTATTAGCAGGGTGGTTTAGATACCTTTTAGGAGTAGATGATAAGGGATTAGAGAGATCAATTAGTAACGACCCAATGTTAGAGATGCTTAAAGGAGAGCTAGCAGGTATTGAGTTTGGAAAACCTGAGAGCTATAAAGGGCAACTAAAAACTGTACTTACAAATGATAGAATCTTTGGAGTTAACTTAGAAGCAGTTGGTCTTTCAGAATTAATAGAAAATTATTTTGTAGAAATGTTATCTGGGGAGGATGCAGTTAGAAATACTTTACACAAGTATTTAGAAACAAAATAAGAAGCTTAATTAAAGGGAGATAGAAAGATGAGAATAATGAAAAAGGTTTTTATGGGAACTATGGCAATTGTCATGGGAGCTCTTTTTACATCTTGTAATAAAGGAAATGAAAAGGAAATCATCAGAGTATCACACAACCAAGCAGCAGACCACCCTACTAATATAGGGCTGCTTGCTTTTGAGAAGTACATAGAGGAAAATCTTGGTGATAAGTATGATGTTCAAATATTTCCAAATGAGCTTTTAGGTTCTCAGGTAAATACAGTTGAGTTAACTCAAACAGGGGCGATTAATTTTACTGTTGCAAGTAACGCAATATTAGAGAGTTTTGAAGATGTATATCAAATTTTTAATCTACCATATCTATTTACAAGTCCAGAGCACTACCATGCAGTTATGGATGATAAAGAGATTGTAGATCCAATATTTAAATCTACAAAAAAATCAGGATTTGAAGCAGTAGCTTGGTTAGACGCTGGAACTAGAAACTTCTATACAGTTAAAAAACCAGTTCTGACTCCAGATGATTTAAAAGGATTAAAGATTAGAGTTCAACAAAGTGCTTCTAATATTAGAATGATGCAACTATTTGGTGGATCAGCTACTCCAATGGGGTTTGGAGAAGTTTATACAGCACTGCAACAAAATGTTATAGATGGAGCGGAAAATAACGAACTAGCTGTAACAAGTAACAAACATGGTGAAGTTGCTAAGTATTACTCTTATAACATGCACCAAATGGTACCTGATATAGTTATTGGAAATGAGAGATTTTTAAGCAATCTTTCACCAGAGGAAAGAGTAATCTTTGATAAAGGATTCCAAATAATCTCAAGAGTTCAAAGAGATGCTTGGGGAGAATCTGTAGAGAAATCTATTAAACAAGCTAAAGAGGAGATGAACGTACAGTTCTTCTATCCAGAGGTGTTACCGTTCCAAGAGAGAGTTTTACCACTACACCAAGAGGTAATGACATCAAATCCTAAATTAGTTCCAATCTATGAGAAGATTCAAGAAGTTGGAAAGTCTATGATAGGAGGAAAAGAGAATGAATAACATAAGAAAAGGTTTGGATAAAGTTTTATTAGGAACTTGTGTGGCACTATTTGCATTCATGACTTTAATGGGAACTTATCAAATTTCATCAAGATATATATTTAAATCACCAAGTACAGTTTCTGAGGAGTTAATCTCTTACTCATTTGCTTGGATGGCTATGCTAGCAGCAGCATATATTTTTGGAAAAAGAGATCATATGAAGATGGTTTTCTTTGTGGAGAAACTTACTCATAAAACTCAAAGTCTACTAGGAGTTTTAAGTGAGCTTGTAGTATTTCTATTTTCACTTGGAGTTCTAGTAAGAGGTGGATCAGCAATTACAGCTCTAACTATGACACAAACAACTCCTGCTCTTAGAATATCTATGGGATATATATACGCAGTGCTTCCTATATGTGGAGTTATCATATGTATATATTCATTACTGAATATAAAGGATATTTTAGAGAAATTAAAGGAGGAGATATAAAATGGTTTTAAC
The DNA here is from genome assembly GCF_947038635.1 of uncultured Cetobacterium sp. Lineage (GTDB taxonomy): Bacteria > Fusobacteriota > Fusobacteriia > Fusobacteriales > Fusobacteriaceae > Cetobacterium_A. Next base: position 13,729 of record NZ_CAMQXC010000049.1, read on the forward strand.
AACAGCTCTAATTATGTTTAGTGTGCTGATAGTTACACTAATTTTAGGATTCCCAATAGCTGTAAGTATAGGTGTATCTTCTATACTAGCTATATTACCATCTCTGGCTTTTGATAACACACTTATCACAGGAGCACAGAGAATATTTTCTGGAATATCAAACTTTACACTGATAGCTATACCATTTTTCATCTTAGCTGGTAACATTATGAACCAAGGTGGAATAGCTAAAAAACTGGTATCTTTTGCTCAGTCTTTAACTGGAAGAGTACCTGGATCACTTATGCAAACAAATATACTTGCAAATATGATGTTTGGAGCTATCTCTGGATCATCAGTTGCAGCTTGTGCTGCTATGGGTGGAATACTTTTACCTATGGAAAAAGAGGAAGGGTATGATCCAATTTTAGGTGCTACAGTAAACATCTCAACAGCACCAACAGGACTACTAATACCACCATCGAACTCACTAATTGTTTACTCACTTGTAAGTGGAGGAACATCAGTTGCAGCTCTATTTATGGCTGGATATATTCCAGGAGTACTTTGGGGATTAGGTTGTATGATCTTAACTTTCTTCCTTGCTAAGAAAAGAGGAATGAAAGGGAAAGCGGCAACTAAGTTTTCAGTTGTGTTAGCTACATTTGTAGATGCTATACCATCGTTAGCACTTATAGTTATTGTTATTGGTGGAATTATTAAAGGTATATTTACGCCAACAGAGGGGTCTGTTGTTGCAGTTGTATATAGCTTATTACTATCTATGTAGTAATAAGCTATATACAACTG
>NZ_CAMQXC010000050.1 GCF_947038635.1 uncultured Cetobacterium sp.
TTATGAAGGGAAAAGAAAAGCAGCTCACGTTATTTTGTGAGCTGCTATTTTTTACGAAAATTTCAAAAAATCATAAGAAAATTGGTAATTTAATTTCTTCTGAATTCTTCTTTATTAGGAGTATTGATTTTAGAAAAACACTCTATCTAACTAAAAGAAACTTTATATTTAAAAGACACTTCATTGATACGATTGTTAATTAATTCCACTATTAAAGAGTGGCAAACAAGACTTTTAAAATGTTTTGAAGAAAGAATTTTGAGTTAAGTATATGAACTTATAAAATTATAATTTTATTAAGTTAGACTAAAACATATAGAATTTTATATTTTTTTAGGGGTAGGCTTAAAAACCATCCCTAAAAAAATAAAATATAACTCTTAATTTTTTAGATTACACGTAAAATTCTAAGAAGATTTAAACAATATTTAATGTCATATCTAAATGAGGAATACCATCTTCATCATAAACTTCAGAAACTGGTTTAAATCCAAATTCGCTGTAAAAATCTTTTAAATATTCTTGAGCACCAATAGTGATTTTATTTGTATTGAAATTTCTTAAAACACAATTGATTCCTTCTGTGACAATAGCTTTAGCATACCCCATACCTCTAGCATCCTTTGCTACTAAAACTCTACCTAAAGAAGCATTTTCATATGAAATACCTGGAGGAAGTACTCTAAGGTAAGCTGTAATTTCATTATTTTCCTTTATTATAACATGAAAAGATGTCTTATCTTTTCCATCAATATCATTATAAATACAATTTTGTTCTACAACAAAAACTTCAGATCTTAATTTTAAAATTTCATAAAGTTCCTCAAGTGTTAGTTCTTCAAATTTTTTACATAAAATCATTTTAGTACCTCCTAATAAATCCCTTTTTTATATTTTCCCACTCTTTTTCTATATTGACCCTCATTTTGTAAAGAGCTTTAAGTGTAGTTTCAATTTCATCTGGAGTAAGATTTTCAGTCATAATCTGGGTACTATACTCTTCCTCTCTTTGAAGAAAGGGATAAAGTTTTTCCCCTTTTTCAGTACAGTATAGTTTTAACTCTTTTTTATTATTTTCATCCTTCTCTTTTTTTATTAATCCATCTTCTACTAATTTTTTAATAGATTTAGCAGCAGTAGACCGGTCTACTTTTAGCATAGAAGCGACCTTATCTTGAATTATTCCTGGATTTTCATAAATCCTTACAAGATATAGATATTGACCTTTTGAAAGATTAATATCTTTAAACTCAATATCACTAATAGTTGCACAACACCTACTAATCATTCCAATCTCTCTAAGTATTTCTTTCATAAACCCACCTTTAAAAATATATTAAAATAAGTATACAGTAAAATTGTGGAAAATTCAACAAAAATAAAAAAATCATGTTATTTTTTGAGGTATTCATGTATAAAAAAACTAAATAAAGGTATTTTGTAGTAGGATATAATGTAAAAAAATAATTTAATCATTTAAAAGGAGAAAATAGATGAAAAAGATAAATGGAGTTTTATTAATATTTTTTATTTTAACAGGATGTGCCGCAACATCATATGAAGGGCAGCAAACAAGAGGTAATGGGTTAGATATGAATCTAGTAGCAAATACAATATTAGCTACAGCATTATATAATGGTTCAAATAATAGCTCTTTTAACCATGATTTTGAACGTAACTTTAATAATAATTTTGGAAGTTCAAGTAGCAATAATTTTGGGCATATGAATAGTGGATTTAGCAATGAGATATATGGAAAAAATAAAACAGTTACAGAGACACATAAAACAGGAACTTCAACTTCTAATACTGTTGGAACTAGTAAAACTGAGACATATACACAACCATATGGTTCTAATGGAACAATGACAACTACCATGAGAAATTCTAATACAACTACTCATTCAAACTCAGTTGAAAGAACAACAACAAAAAGCAAATCTGTAGGTTCAAGTGTTAGATATAACCCGTTTGGATTTTAATTTGACAAAATTTCAACTCCAGTATATTATCTAAATATGATATCTAAAAACGATATCAAAAAAAGATAAAGAATGAGGAGTTAACTATGTTAGATTTATTCAAAATATTTTTTAAATTGGGATGTACAGCCTTTGGTGGTCCAATAGCTCATATTGCTATGGTAGAAAGAGAGGTAGTAGAGAAAAGAAAAATGATATCTAGAGAGGATTTTTTAGATTTCATAGGAAGTGTAAACTTAATACCTGGACCAAATTCAACTCAAATTGTGATGTTAGCAGGATTACGTTATAAAGGTTTTTTAGGTATGTTAGTAGCAGGGTTATCTTTTATATTTCCAGCTGCTTTTATAACATTATTACTAGCAATTACATATAATTATTCCAAAGACATAGTTTTTATAAAACCTATTTTTGAATATATTAAATTTGGAGTATTTCCAATAATTGTATTTTCATTAATAAATATGTATAATAAAGTTAAAAATAATAATGAGCAAGTTTTAATTTTAGTTGTTTCATGCATTTTAAATTTTTTTTTAGAACGAGAGATTTTTATTATTTTTTTAATGGGAATTGTATTTACAATTTATACAATGCATTTAGATAAAAAAAGACTAAATGTAATTGTTTTACCTCTTTGGGGTATAATTTTTGAGAAGTTCTTTAAAATAGGGGCAACTTTATTTGGTGGAGGGTATATGCTTATTGCGTATATATCTGATCTATTTGTTCAAAGCGGGATATTGACAGAAACACAACTTTTAGATGCAATAGCCTTTGGACAATTTACTCCTGGCCCCATATTGACAACAGCAACTTTTATAGGTTATGAAATAGGTGGGATAGCTGGCTCAATAGGAGCAACTATTGGTATATTTTTACCATCATTTATTTTTATCTATTTTTTAGGAGGTATTGTTAAAAAAATTAGAAATAATATTATTGCATCCAAATTTTTAAGTTTTGTAAATGCTTCAAGTTTAGGAGTTATGATTTCTGTCATATTACTTATGGGAAAAGATTTATTAAAGGATTTAAAGGGCATTCCTTTACTTATAATTAATTTATTATTAATTAAATTTAAAATAGATAGCTATTATTTGATTATTATATCATTAATTTATGGCTATTTAGTATGGAGGATATAGTGGAAAAGAAAGTACAGCAAAAATATTTAAGAAAAATATTTCTAGGATTTATAAATATACATATACTAAGACATGCTAATAAAAAACCATTTTTTGGATCTTGGTTAATGGAACATTTAGAAAAACATGGATACAAAGTTAGCCCAGGAATGGTTTATCCAATGTTACATAAAATGGAAGAAGAGGGCGTTTTAAAAACTGAAAAAATAAAAGAGGATGATGGTAAAATTAGAATATATTATGGCATAACAGAAACAGGAAAAAAGATCTTAGAAGAAGCTGAAAAGCAAGTTATAGAGCTAAGTAAAAATTTAAAAAAATAAAAAAATGTTGACATTTAAAAAAAATTAATATAGAATCTATGAAAATTAGAAAAAGGAGGAAGCACTCATGAACAAATTCAAAAACTTATTTACTATAATTATAATAATATGCTTTTGGGTTTGGATTTGACGAGTTGTTTCTCTGAAAATATTCAAGCCTTATTTTGTTTAAAAAATAAAGGCTTGAGCAATAGTTAGAAGTTTTAAGAGCTTAAGTCTACGGATTTAAGCTCTTTTTTTATATATTTTTGCTTGAAAGTTAAAGGAGGGTAACAATGAGAAGCGATATTGTAACAAAGGGATTAACAAAAGCACCACACAGATCACTATTTTATTCAATGGGGTTAACTGATAAAGAGATAGAACTTCCTAAAATAGGGATTGTAAATTCATATAATGAGTTAGTTCCAGGACATATTCATTTAAAAGAACTTGTAGAAGAGGTAAAAGCGGGAGTTTATATGAGTGGAGGAGTTCCAATGGAGTTTAATACTATAGCTATTTGTGATGGAATAGCTATGGGACATGAGGGGATGAATAACTCTCTTCCAACAAGGGAGATTATAGCAGATTCTATTGAAGCAACAGCTTATGCCATGCCCTTTGATGCCTTAGTTTTTATGCCTAGTTGCGATAAAGTTGTTCCAGGGATGTTAATGGCAGCTATGAGATTAAATCTTCCATCTATTTTTGTAAGTGGTGGTCCTATGTTAGCTGGTAAGTTTCAAGGTAAAAAAATAGGTATATCAGACCTTTTTGAATATGTTGGAAAAGTTCAAAATAAAGAGATGACGTTAGAAGAGTTAAATGAAGCTGAACATGAGGTTTGTAAAACGTGCGGGTCATGTTCAGGAATGTATACTGCAAACACAATGAACTGTTTAACTGAAGCTTTAGGAATAGCACTTCCTGGAAATGGAACAATTCCTAGTGTGTATTCAGAAAGAAAAAGGTTAGCTAAAGAGACTGGAATGCAAATAATGGAGTTATTAAAAAGAGATGTTAAAGCAAGAGATATTTTGACAAAGGAGAGCTTATATAACTCAGTTGTAGTAGATATGGCCTTAGGAGGCTCAACAAATACTACACTACATATTCCAGCAATAGCTTATGAGGGAGAAGTGAAATTAGATTTAAATGTTTTTGATGAAATATCTAAAAAAACAAAACAAATTGTAAAACTATCTCCTGCGAGCTCAATTTTTATAGAAGATTTTAATGAAGCTGGAGGAGTTAGTGCTGTACTCAATGTATTGAAAAAAAATGATCTTTTAAAATCCAATTTAACAGTATCACTAAAAAATATTTTAGAGGTAGCACAGAGTGGTAGAGTTTTAGATAAAGATATAATTAGAGATTTTCAAAATCCATATTTTAATAGTGGAGGTATTTCCATATTAAAGGGAAATCTAGCACCAAAAGGTGCTGTTGTAAAATCAGGTGCTGTTCATCCAACAATGTTGATTCATAAGGGAAAAGCTAAAGTGTATAACTGTGAGGAAAAGGCAAGTGAGGCTATATTAGCTGGAGATATTGAAAAAGGTGATGTAATTGTCATTAGATATGAGGGACCTAAAGGTGGCCCAGGAATGAGAGAGATGCTATCTCCAACAGGTGCTCTATCTGGAATGGGATTAGATATGTACTGTGCCTTAATAACTGATGGTAGATTTTCAGGTGGTTCTAGAGGAGCTGCTATAGGTCATATATCACCAGAAGCATTAGATGGTGGTCTTATAGCATATGTTAAAGATGGAGATTATATTGATATTGATATACCTAATAAAAAATTAGAGCTAGTAGTATCCCAAGAGGAAATAGAAAAAAGGAAAAAAAATATCCCTATATTGAAAAAAGATATTAAAAATAGAATGCTACAAAAATATATGAAATTAGTTTCAGATGCATCAGAGGGAGCAGTTATGAAATAGGAGGAGAGTATGAAGAAAATAACAGGAGCTAAAATAGTTTTAGAAACATTAAAATATTTAGGAGTTAAAGATATATTTGGATATCCAGGTGGAGCAGTAATTCCTATATATGATGCACTATATAATTTTAAAGGAATAAATCATTATATGACAAGACATGAACAAGGGGCAGTTCATAGTGCAGATGGTTATGCAAGAACTAAAAAAGTTCCTGGAGTTTGTTTAGCAACATCTGGACCTGGAGCAACTAATTTAGTTACAGGAATTATGACTGCTCATATGGATTCGATACCTTTACTTATCATAACAGGACAAGTAAGTACATCTTTTTTAGGAAAAGATTCTTTTCAAGAGAGTGATATTATTGGAATCACTTCTCCAATTACTAAAAATAACTATTTAGTGAGAGATATATGTGAGCTTCCAAAAATATTGAAAGAAGCTTATACACTATCAAAACATGGGAGACCAGGACCAGTTTTAGTAGATATTCCTAAAAATATTCAAGAGTTAACAATTGATTACTCTTTATTTGAAAGATTTTTAAAAGAGGATATCCAAGAGATGAGAAAATTTAAATCTACATATACAAATAAAGAGATAGAGGAGTTTGAAGATTATCTTAATAGCTCAAAAAAACCAGTTCTAGTAGTGGGGGGAGGAGTGTTAAATGCTAGATGTGTAGAAGAGGTAAGAGAGTTTATTAATAAAACTAAAATTCCTGTTGTATCAACCCTTATGGGATTGGGAGTATTTAATAAAAATGATAAAGGGTATTTAGGAATGATAGGAATGCATGGACTAATAGAAGCTAATAGAGCTGTTGATGAAAGTGATCTATTAATATGTGTTGGAATGAGATTTGATGATAGGATAGTAGGAGATAAAAGTAGGTTCTCACCAAACTCTAAAAAAATCCATATAGAGATAGATAGAGCGGAAGTAAATAAAAATATTGTTGTGGATCTACCAATTATAGGAGATGCAAAAGATATTTTAAATAGAATTTTAAACTTAGATTTAAAAATAGAGTTTGAAATGTGGCGAGACAGCTTTAAAACTTTAGAAGTTTTCAAAGATGAAGAATTAAATCAAATATCTACATTAAGTATGTTAAATGAAATTTTAGATGAAAATTATATTGTAGTAACAGATGTTGGACAACACCAGATGTTTACAGCACAACATTTAGATATAAAAAAACCATTTCAGTTTTGTACATCAGGTGGAGCAGGAACAATGGGATATGGATTACCAGCAGCAATTGGAGCACAGATAGCTAATCCAAATAAAAAAGTGTTAGCTATACTAGGAGATGGAGGATTTCAAATGAATCAACAGGAGCTGATTTTACTAGCACAATATAAATTACCTGTAAAAATTTTGATTTTCAATAATGGTGCCTTAGGAATGGTAAAACAGTGGCAGGAGCTATTTAACAATAAAAGGTATTCAAGTGTAATTTTAGATGTTAATCCAGATTTTGTAAAACTAGGAAATGCTCATTTTATAGATGGGGATAAAATAGATAATATTGATAATCTTAAAAAATTAAAAGAGATTTTAGAAAATGATAAACCCTATTTAGTTGATATTCAAATGTCTTATAAACACAATGTATATCCAATAATACCAGCTGGAAAATCCTATGAATATACAATTGGAGGTGAATAGTTTATGGATGCTAAAAGAATACTATTAGTTATGAAAAATAAGCCTGGAGTTTTAAATAAAATATCTGGACTATTTCAAAAAAGAGGGATAAATATAGAAAATATAACAGCAGGAGAGGGATATCCAGAGGATACTGTAAGAATGACAATAACAGGTTTTTGGGATGAATATACATTAAATCAAGTTATTGTCCAAGCTGAAAAACTTTTTGATGTTGAGTTTATTAAAGCTTTTTTAAAGGAGAGTGTTTTTAGAGAGTTAGTTTTAATAAAAATAAAAGTTAATTCTAAAAGTAGACAAGAGTTACTTCAAATATTAGATATATATAGAGGATCAGTTGTAGATGTAGGACTTGAAAGTTTAATTGTTGAGATAACAGGAGATATAGGGAAAATAGATGGTTTCTTAAAATTAATTAAAAATTTTGATGTTTTAGAGATTGCAAGAACAGGAGTTTCAGCAATGAGTAGAGGATTAGAAGTTTAAAATAAAAATAGAGACGAGGAGGAGTTATTATGAGTTTATTAGGAAAAAAGGTTGTTGTATTTGGGTATGGTTCACAGGGGCATGCACATGCTTTAAATTTAAAAGATTGTGGTTATGATGTAAGTGTAGCTTTAAGAGAGGACAGTCAAAGTTGGGATAAAGCTAAAAAGGATGGGTTTGAAGTTTTAAATTTAAAGGATGGAGCAAAAGTTGCAGATGTAGCTATGCTTTTAGTACCTGATGAAAATCAGTCAGAACTATACAAAAACTATTTAAAGGATACCTTAAAAAATGGAGCATTTTTAGGGTTTGCTCACGGTTTTAATATTCACTATTCACAAATTACTCCAAGAAAAGATTTAAATGTATTTATGGTAGCTCCAAAATCTCCAGGACATAAAGTGAGAGATAAGTTTTTAGAAAAAGAGGGTGTACCAGCATTAATCTCTGTTTATCAAGATCCCTCTAAAGAGACTTTACAATTAGCTAAAGATTGGGCTAAGGGTGTTTGTTTAAATTTAGGGGTTCTAGAAACTACTTTTAAAGAGGAAACAGAGACAGATTTATTTGGTGAGCAAGCTGTTTTATGTGGAGGTTTAGTAGAGTTAATGAAAGCTGGATATGAAACACTTTTAAATGCAGGATATGATGAGAAATTAGCATATTTTGAATGCGTTCATGAGATGAAACTAATTGTGGATTTAATCTATTCAAAGGGGTTTGCTGCAATGAGAGAATCAATCTCTAATACTGCTGAATATGGTGATTATACAATTGGTAAAAAAATTATTACAAAAGAGAGTAGAGAAAATATGAAGGATGTTTTAGAAGATATTAGGAATGGAAGATTCGCTAAAGACTTTATTTTAGAAGGACAATCTGGATACCCAATTTTAAAAACTATGAGAAATAGATGTAAAGAGGAGAAAATTGAAGTTGTTGGAAATGAGTTAAGAGAGATGATGTTTAAAAAATAAATAAAAAATTAGAGATCACAGAGTAAATATCTGTGATTTTTATTTTATTTATATATAAAAACCTATAATCAATATTTAAGAAAAAATAAAAAATAACAATAAAAAGGATTCTATAATAATATCTTGAATATATGTACAAATAAACTAATATTAAGGAGGTAGATAATTATGAAAATTTTTAACTTTACAAATTTAAATTATATAGATAAAAAAAATATTAGTCGAAGAAAAATATATTTTAATAGAAATAAACTAACAAATTCTTTTCAAGATTATATTATCTACTTAATATTCTTACTATCAACTATATTTTGTCTTTTTTATGGCTAGAACTAACTGTTTAAAGGAGGAATAACATGGAGAACTATGATAATGGAAGCTACAGTAATAAAATTGATGAAAAAACAAAAATTTTAGAAAAGATTATACCTAAAGAAAATATCATATTTTATACGACATTTTTAATTATTTTTGTCATTTTATCAATAATCGCCTGGGATAAAATTACCTTTGAAAAAGTAACAACAGATCTTCTTAACTCTATAATTACAAATTTTGGATTCTTATATTTAATTATTGTTCTTATAATAGCTTTAGTTTGTTTATTTCTATGTTGCAGCAGCTATGGAAATATTAAACTTGGAAAAGATAACTCTAAACCTGAGTATTCAAATCTTTCATGGTTTTCTATGTTGTTCTCTGCAGGAATGGGAGTTGGATTAGTATTCTTTGGAGTAGCTGAACCTATGACTCACTATGTTTATCCAGTGGGTGGGATGGAAGGTGGAACTAAAGAAGCAATAGATTTTGCTTTTAAAACATCATTTTTCCATTGGGGTATTCATCCATGGGCAATCTATAGTTTTTTAGCTTTAGCAATGGCATATTTTCAATTTAGAAAAGGGGAAAAAGGACTTATAAGTTCCCTTTTTTCACCAATTTTAAAAGGAAAATCATATGAAAAAAAAGTAAAAAATGTAATAGATATAATTGCAATATTAGCTACAATAACTGGTGTTGCAACAACTTTAGGTTTAGGAGCTCTACAAATAAACAGTGGATTAAATTATCTATTTAATATACCAAATAGTATATTAAGTCAAATAGTTATAATTGGAACTGTAACTATCATATTTATAGCATCAGCTTTAGGATCGTTAGATAAGGGAATAAAAACTCTTTCTAATATAAATGTTTTAATCTCTGTTGTGCTACTACTAATGGTTATTATGTTAGGACCAACAATATCGATATTTAATGTTTTTTCTGAAAATTTAGGAAATTATCTAAATAACTTTTTAAAAATTAGTTTAAAAACAAATAGTTTTGGTGATAATAAATGGATGTCAGCATGGACAATATTTTACTGGTCAAATTGGGTGGCATGGACTCCTTTTGTAGGAACGTTTATTGCTAGAATATCAAAAGGAAGAACTATAAGAGAGTTTGTAATTGGAGTAGTTATAATTCCATCAGTAGTTTCCTTTATATGGTTTTCAGCTTTTGGAACTTTAGGTGTAACTCTTGGAAAAGAGTTTGCAACAGTTGCAGTTGAAAATACAGAAACAGCTCTATTTTTAGTTTTTGGTCAATATAGATTTGGAGCTTTAATGAGTGGAATAGCAATACTACTACTAGGTTCGTTTTTTATAACTTCAGCTGATTCAGCTACATATGTTTTAGGAATGATGAGTTCAGATGGTGATTTAAATCCTCCAAGTTATAAAAAATTAATATGGGGAGTTACGCAATCACTTCTAGCAATAGCACTAATATTTGCTGGAGGATTAGATATGCTTAAAACAGCTTCTATTATAATCGCCTTTCCTTTATTAATTTTATTTCCAATTATGATTTTTACAATGTTTTACTCTTTAAAACGAGATATGTATATTAAAAAACAGCTTGCTTTAAGAAATGAACTTCGAAAAATGTCTTTAGAAGAGATTAGTGATCTTTCTGATGCTATAAAAAGTATAAAAAATAAATAAGCTTTATAAAAAAAAGAGGTTTGAAATAAAATTCAATCCTCTTTTTATATTTAGTTACTCTTTTATCTCTTTTGGAAAATTAGTTATTACTCTAGTTACACCCATACTCTTTAATATTTTAGCATCTTTAGGTGAATTAACAGTCCAAACATTTATATCAATATTTTTAGATTTAAGATAGTTAATATCCTCTTGATTAAAAAAACTTTTACTAGGATGATAAGCATCAATATTAAATCCTAAATTTTCAATATATTTATCTAAGTTAACAAGAGCACTTTCTAAAAGAATTCCAACTTTAATAGAGCTATCTAAATCTTTTAAATTTTTTAAAAGATTATGACTAAAAGATGAGACAATAATATTTTTATTAGGGTATTTTTTTATAATCTCTAAAACTTTATTCTCTGTTTCTCTTTCAACAGAATACTCCTCTTTTAATTCGATATTAATAAGTTTATTATCTGGAATAATATCTAAAGTTTCCTCTAATGTAGGAATCTGTTCCCCTTTAAATTTTTCATCAAACCAATTTCCAGCATCTAATTTTTTTAACTCTTCCAATGTATAATCTCTTAAATGCCCTTGACCATTACTAGTTCTTTCTAAAGTCCAATCATGAAATACAACTATTTTCCCATCTTTTGTTTGTTGAACATCAAACTCAAAACCATCACATCCGTCAACTAAAGCTTTTTTAAAAGCGGCAATAGTATTTTCAGGTGCTGTTCCTGATGCTCCTCTATGTGCTAATATTTCCATATCTCCTCCTAGAATAATAACTTCGTATAAATTCAAGGTCATTATATTTTTTTTATATTAAATTGTCAAATTACTTTACAAGTTTTAAACAATACTTTTGCAAATTTTAACAAATGTATCATAGTATGCAACTTGTCCACCAATATCAGACGAAAGACTCTCTGTTAAGAAGTTTGGATTTCCCTGCTTTCTACTCCATTGCATAAAGATATATGCTTCATCTTTTTTAAGATTATTATCAATTTTTACTTTAGATGTTATACTTCCATTTTTAGATGAAACAATAACTATATCCCCCTCCTGAAGATTTTTCATATTTTCCTTAGATATATAGATTTTAGATATATCATTAATATCTCCTATGTGTTGATTAAATAGTGAGTCTTTACAATGTGGTGTCACAAGTCTAATCGGATATTCATCACATCCCTTTGTTGCTTTCATAAAAATAGGCATCGGTTCAAATCCATCTGCTAAAGCTGTTTCACTGTAAATCTCAATTTTACCTGATGGTGTTTTAAACTGTTTATCTTCCCAAGCTATATATCCCTTTTCTATATTTAAATCCTCTTTTTTCAAACTTTCAACAGTTGTATTTAAAGGTGCTAAAACTTTATTTAAATACTCTGTTTTTGAAACTTGAGGATACTCTTTTAAATCTAAAACTTTTGCAAGCTCTTTAAAAAATTCAAACTCCTCCATTCTATAATCTAAGGGTTCAACAACTTTTTCATTATACATTAAAGATGGCATAAGCATAGATGAATATATAATATCCTCACTTTCAAGTGTATTAGTTACTGGAATTATAAGATCACTATTTTTTGCAGTGTCAGTTAAAAACATATCAAAACACACCTTAAAAGGTATAGACTTATAAGCCTTTAAAGTTTCATTTAAGTTTGGAAGTTGATTTAAGGGATTAGCTTTACTAATAAAGATAGCTTGAATTTTATTTTCTTTAACAAACTCACTAAACTTTGTAATTGGAAACTCTCGAGAATTCTTAGCAAAGTTTGAACTACCATATGGATCTCTATCTAAAACTTGAGGATATATCTTACTAGAATAAAAAACACCAGCTCCACTTTTTCCCACATTTCCTGTTATACTCATTAAAGCATCAATGGCTCTAACACTATTTCCTCCATTAACATATCTTTGTAATCCATATCCTATAAAAGTCATAATATTTCCAAGAGATATATAATCTAAAAGTTTTATCGCATCATCTTCAGTAACTCCGCAATCAAATAGAAGTTCATCTAAAGTTATAGTCTCAAGATATTCTTTAAACATTTCAAAGCCAACTATATTATTTTTAGAAAAATTGTAATCAACTAGGTTGTGTTCAAAAGCCATTTTACAAAGTGCTAAAGCTAAAGCTCCATCACTTCCACCTTTTACATTAATATGTAAATCGCTTATAACAGAAGTTTCATTATTTCTAAAATCAATTGTTATAATTTTAACACCTAGTTTTTTTATTTCAATTAACTTTTTATATAGATGAACTGATGTTATCGCTGGATTTCTAGACCAAAGAACTATAACTTTAGCATTTTTCATATCATCTAAATCACTTGTTTTTCTTCCACCAAAATCATAATCGTGAGCAGCACACCCTGCAGACCAACAAGTTCCACCACTAGCTGTTGAAATACCTCCTAAAAAATTAAAAAATATATCATGGATTCCTTTTAAAAGTCCTCCAGCACCAGACTCACTATAATGAATAATTGAGTTTGTAAAGTTACTATTTTTTATATCACTCAATCTATTTTTTAAAATATCTAGAGTTTCTTCAAAAGAGATCTCTTTAAATCCCTCTCCTACTTTTAAAAGTGGTTTTAAAATTCTATTTTCATCATAAAGACGATTTAAATGTTTAAGACCCTTAGAACATAAAAAACCATCAGTTAAACTATGCTCCTTATTTCCCATAAGTTTTATTACTTTTCCATTTTCTTTATATACATCAATTTTACATACATCAAAACAATCTAGAGAACAACTATTTTTAAATATTTCCATTAAAAATCCTCCTAAAAAATAAATAAATTATATCATATTTTTAAAAAAAATGTTATGATGAGGGATATGAAAAAATTAAGGAGGAACACATGAAACAACAGGAATTAACTCTACATAATGGAGACATAAAAAAATTACTTATAAAATATTCTATTCCTGCAATAATTAGTATGCTTGTAAGTGCCCTATACAACGTAGTTGATAGAATTTTTATAGGAAATATGGATGAGATTGGAGCTTTGGCTATTACTGGAGTTGGAATAACAATGCCAATAGTAACAATTGTATTAGCTTTTTCAATGTTAATAGGGATAGGAGCCACTGCAAATATTTCTATTAAATTGGGAGAACAAAAAAGAGATAGTGCTGAAAAAATAATGGGAAATATTATAACTCTGTCAATAATATTGGGACTAGCAATAACAGTTTTAGGAACAATATATAGAGATCCTATTTTAAAAGCTTTTGGAGCAAGTGAAAGTACTTTAAAATATGCAAGAGAATATATAACAATTATTCTATATGGTACAGTTTTTAATATTATGGGATATGCATTGAATAGTACAATTAGAGCTGATGGAAATCCTAAAATATGTTCAGCAATAATGGTATTTAGTTGTTTTGTTAATATAGTTTTAGATCCTATATTTATATTCACATTTGGTTTAGGAATAGAAGGAGCTGCTTATGCAAC
>NZ_CAMQXC010000051.1 GCF_947038635.1 uncultured Cetobacterium sp.
GTTGTCGCTGGTTCGAGCCCAGCAAGAAGCGCCATTTTTTTATTTTTTGTAAAAAGAATTTTAAGGGGAGAATTTAAATGGAAAATACAACTGGACAATTTTTTCAAGAAAATTTAAAAAATCAACAACAAAAAATTAAAAATAGAATGATTAGATTAAGACAAAGACGATTTTCGTTATTTTTAATAATAGTGATATTAATGGTTTTAAGTTCAATTAATATGGTTAGTGCAGCTTTTTATATGAAACCCGAAAATATAAAGAAACATTTTGTATACATATTAGTATTTTTTGTAATATATCTTTTTATTGGAAATGCAGGAAAAATTAAAAAATTAAAATTAACATATAAATTTTTAAGTAATAGAAAAGTAAATGGCATTATTTTCTTAACAAGTATTTTTATTTTGTTAGGGATGTACATTGGTGGAAAAATGAATTTATCATTTATTCCTAAAATAAATGGAGCCTATGGATGGATAAATTTAGGACCTGTTTCAGTTCAACCCGCGGAAATATTGAAATGTGCATTTGTTATAAATATGGCCAATTGTCTAGCAAGAGCAGAGGATAACGATTTAAGTGAAAGTGTTACAATAATAAATGCTTTAATATATCTAGGCGTTTATGGTATATTAATTTTAGCACAAAAAGATATGGGAACAGCAATTCACTATTTGGCAATTTGGTTATTTATGATATTTATGAGTAAATTAAAAGATAAATGGATTTTAAGGGTTAGTTGTTTAGGAGGAATATTAGGTATAGGAGGCCTAGCTGCAGTTTATAAATACGCTAGTGAAGAAAAAGCTTCTTATAAAATAATGAGAATAAAAAGTTATATAGATGGATTATTTTTTGGAAATTATTCAGATGATTACGGTTATCAAGTAAAGCAGTCAGTTTATGCCTTTGGTAGCGGAGGGTTATTTGGAAAAGGATATGCCAATGGAGTGCAAAAGTACAGTTATCTTCCAGAAATACACACAGACTTTATAATGGCTACTTTTGGCGAAGAGTTTGGGATAATGGGGATGTTTGTAGTTGTTGCATTATTTTTTGCCTTGTATCATTTTATAATGGTTACAGGAAGAGAGTGTAAAAATTATTTTGGAAAATACTTAGCATTGGGAATGGGAGCTCAAATAATAACTCAGGTAATAATAAACATATTTGTAGCTGTTGGACTGTTACCAGTTTTTGGATTACCGATGCCATTCTTTAGTTACGGGGGAAGTGCAATGGTAACTATGGGGATAGCTTTGGGTTTAATTCATAATATGAATGTTGAATAAATATATTTTGATTTTTATATGTAAAAATGATATACTTTAATGTAAGAATATAGAGGATAAATATAAGGTAAGTAGTAAGAGATTAAAGCTAAAATCTTTAGTTTTAGTTCCTTATTATTTGCTATATTTATCCTCTACCAATTTAAAAGGAGGAAACTTAATGTTTAATGAAGTAAGCTTAAGCTTAGAAATAGGTGGAAGACAATTAACGTTAAAAACTGGTAAAATAGCAAGACAATCAAACGGAGCTGTAATGGTTCAATATGGTGATACAATTTTATTAAGTACAGTTAACAGAAGTAAAAGTGCTAGAGAGGGAATAGATTTCTTTCCTTTAACAGTAGATTATGTAGAAAAATATTATGCAGCTGGAAAATTTCCAGGAGGATTTAATAAAAGAGAAGCTAGACCATCAACAAATGCAACACTAATAGCTAGATTAATAGATAGACCAATAAGACCAATGTTCCCAGAAGGGTTCCATTATGATGTTCATATTGTAAATACAACACTTTCTTATGATGGGGTATGTACTCCTGATTTTATGGGAATTGTAGGATCATCAATAGCTTTAACAGTATCTGATATACCATTCATGGGACCAGTAGCTGGAGTAGTAGTTGGTATGATAGATGGAGAGTTTATTTTAAATCCAACACCAGAGCAATTAAAAGTAAGTGAATTAGATTTATCAGTAGCTGGAAGTATGGATGCTATCAACATGGTTGAAGCAGGAGCAAAAGAGATTGATGAGGAAACAATGCTAAAAGCTATAATGTTTGCTCATGATAATATAAAGAAGTTATGTCAATTCCAATTAGAGTTCCAAGCTTTAGTAGGTAAAGAGAAGATAGAGTTCCAGGCACCTGAAGTAATGCCAATAGTTAAAAACTTTATTGATCAAAATGGAGCTACTAAGTTAAAAGAAGCTGTTTTAACAACTGGAAAAAAAGCTAGAGAAGAAGCTGTAGATCAATTAGAAGAAACTTTATTTGAAGAGTTTGTAAATACAAACTTTGGAGAAGAGGAAGTTCCTTCAGAAGTAGTTGCAGAATTTGCAAAATACTATCATGATTTAATGAAAGAGCAAGTTAGAGATGCTATTTTATACAATAAGCATAGAGTAGATGGAAGAGCTACAACAGAAATTAGAGACTTAGCAGCAGAAGTAGATGTTTTACCAATTGTACATGGATCAGCATTATTTACAAGAGGAGAAACACAAGCGTTAGTTGTAGCTACTTTAGGAACTAAAGAAGATGAGCAATTAATAGATGGACTAGACGAAGAGTATTTCAAAAAATTCTATTTACACTATAACTTCCCTCCATATTCAGTTGGAGAAACAGGAAGAATGGGTGCACCAGGAAGAAGAGAATTAGGACATGGATCTTTAGCAGAGAGAGCATTAAGTTATGTAATGCCATCAGTAGAGGATTTTCCATATACAGTTAGATTAGTTTCAGAAATAACAGAATCTAATGGATCGTCATCTCAAGCATCAATTTGTGGAGGATCATTAGCATTAATGCATGCAGGAGTGCCTATAAAAGAGCATGTGGCTGGAATAGCAATGGGACTAATAAAAAAAGATGATGATTATGTTGTATTAACAGATATCATGGGTCTAGAAGATCACTTAGGAGATATGGACTTTAAAGTTGCAGGAACTAAGACTGGAATAACAGCTTTACAAATGGACATGAAAATCGCAGGAATATCAGAAGATATTATGAGAATAGCTTTAAAGCAAGCTTTAGATGCTAGATTACAAATATTAGAGTTAATGAATAGTACAATATCAAATACTAATGAATTAGCGCCAACTGTTCCAAGAATTCATCAAATGGTAATTCCTAAAGATAAAATAGCAGTTTTAATAGGACCTGGTGGAAAAAATATAAAAGGTATCATAGAAGCAACAGGTGCAACTATTGATATAGAAGATGACGGAAGAGTATCTATATTCTGTAAAGGACTAGATGTTTTAGATGAAACTATAAAATTAGTAAATGGATATGTTAAAGATGTTGAAGTAGGAGAGGTATATTTAGGTAGAGTAGTAAATATAGCTAAGTTCGGAGCATTCATGGAAATATTACCAGGAAAAGAAGGACTTCTTCATGTATCAGAAATATCTTTAGAAAGAGTAGCTAATGTTGAAGATGTATTAAAAGTTGGAGACACATTTGAGGTAAAAGTAATTTCTACAGAAAATGGGAAAATCAGTTTAAGTAGAAAGAAATTATTACAAGAAATGGCAGCTGAATAATTTTAAAATTAAGGGGGATAACACAGAGGACTTCAACCTCTGTGTTATTTTTCCGTATAGAAGTAAAAGTAACAAAAAATGAAGGACGGTAAGAGATGAAATTAGGTTTAATAAGTTTAGGTTGTAGTAAAAACTTAGTTGACAGTGAGCACTTAATTGGGCTAATGGTAGCTAGAAAAGGATTTGAAATAACAAATGATTTAGAGGAAGCAGATGTTGTTTTAGTAAATACATGTGGATTCATTGGAGATGCAAAAGAGGAGTCGATTCAAGCTATATTAGAAGTTGCAGAAAAGAAAAACTCTGGAAAAGTAAAAAAAATAATTGTTGCAGGATGTCTAGCACAAAGATATGCTGATGAGTTAATTTCAGAAATTCCTGAAATAGATGCTGTAGTTGGTACAGGTGAAATACATAAAATAGAGGAAATAGTAGATACAATTTTAGAAGATTCTAAAATTGTTAGATGTGATTCTTTTGAGTTCTTAGCAGATGCAGGAACAGAAAGAATTTTAACAACAAATCCTCATACTGCTTACTTAAAAATAGCAGAGGGATGTAACAGAAGATGTACGTACTGTATTATACCTCAACTTAGAGGAAATTTAAGAAGTAGAACAATAGAGGATATTGTAGAAGAAGCTAAAGCTTTAGCAGCAAATGGAGTAAGAGAGATAAATTTATTAGCTCAAGAAACAACAGAGTATGGAATTGATTTATATAAGAAGAAAGCTTTACCTGATTTATTAAAAGAATTAGCAAAAGTAGATGGGATAGAATGGATTAGATCATATTATATGTTCCCTAATTCATTAACAGATGAGCTAGTTGAAGTTATAAAAAATGAACCAAAAGTTTGTAAATATTTTGATATTCCAATTCAACATATTTCAGGAAATATATTACAAAATATGGCTAGAGCAAAATCAGGAGATCATATAAAATCAATTTTAAATAAAATAAGAACTGAAATTCCTGAAGCAACAATCAGAACTACTGTAATTGTAGGATTCCCTGGAGAAACAGAGGAAGATTTCGAAGAATTAAAAGAGTTTGTAAAAGAATTTAAATTTGATTATGTAGGTGTGTTTAAATACTCTAGAGAAGAGGGAACTGTTGCACACGATTTAGAGAATCAAGTTCCAGAAGAAGTAAAAGAAAAAAGATGGGCTGAATTAACAAATTTACAAGCTGAAATTGCAGAAATAAAAAATAGAGCAATGATTGGAAAAGTTGTTGAAGTTATGATAGATGGTATTTCTTCAGAAAGTGAGTTTATGTTAGAGGGAAGAACTAGAGGGCAAGCCTTAGATATAGATGGGAAAGTTTTGACAAATGACGGAACTGCAAGACAAGGGGAAATAGTAAAAGTAAAAATAGAACAAAATTTTGAATATGACTATATAGGGGCAATTGTAGAAAACGAAATTAAATAGTCTTAAAATAAGGAGGAGTCAGTCTTGAATTTGCCAAATAAACTTACAGCAATTAGATTAATATTAGCAATACCTTTTATATACTTTTTACAAGAATCAGCAGGAACTACACATCATACTTTATATAGAATGATAGCGTTTGGTATATTTATTTTTGCATCGCTGACAGATTGGTTAGATGGATATATAGCAAGAAAATATAATTTAATAACTGATTTGGGTAAGATAATGGATCCTTTGGCAGATAAAATACTTGTTATATCAGCATTGGTAATCTTTGTAAAATTAGATTATATTCCAGCATGGATGTCTATTGTTGTTATAGCAAGAGAATTTTTGATTAGTGGGATAAGAACTATAGCTGCCGCAAAAGGGGAAGTGATTCCTGCAGGAATTTTAGGAAAATACAAAACAACTACTCAAATGATTGTAATTATAATTATGCTGTTCTTTGGGTTAGGAAATACTCCTGAAAAAGAAACTTTGTATAAAACAATTTATTTTTATATGACATTAATTCCAGTTGTTTTAACAATTTGGTCTGGATGGGAATACTCGGTAAAAGCAAAACATTACTTTTTAGGAGAGAAATAAGGAGAAAATATGGGTTTAATTTACAGAATTATAAATTTAGCTTTTGAAATTATGAATATACTTATATTAATAAGAATAGTAATCTCTTGGTTAGCTCCATATTCAAGAAATGACTTTACAAATCTTGTATATGCTTTAACAGAGCCAATTTTAAAACCTTTTAGGACTTTAATACCTATGGGAAATGTTAGAATAGATTTGTCACCAGTGTTGGCTTATTTTGCTTTGAAGATTCTAAGATATATTATTTTTTATTTATTATAATAGAATAGAGAGGCCAATGGCTTCTCTATTTTTTGTAGGAGGAACAAAAATGCACGAGATAGAAAGTGAATACCACATACCAGTTTTATATTATGAAACATTAGAAAATTTAATAACAAATAAAGATGGTATATATGTAGATTGTACTTTAGGAGGAGGAGGACACTCTGAAGGTATATTAAAAGAGATTAGTGACAAGGGAAGATTAATCTCCATAGATCAAGATGATCAAGCAATAGAGTTTGCAAAAAAAAGACTTGAGAAATATGGAAAAAAATGGTCTGTATACAAAAGTAACTTTGAAAATATAGAAACAGTTTTATATATGGCTGGAGCTAATGAAGTTACAGGAATTTTAATGGATATTGGAGTTTCGTCAACTCAATTAGATGATCCAGAGAGAGGATTTTCATATAGATACGATACAAAGCTTGATATGAGAATGAATAGAGAGGAAGCATTATCAGCTTACGAAGTTGTTAATGATTATGAAGAAGGAGAATTAGTTAGAATTTTCTTTGAATATGGAGAGGATAGGTTTGCTAGAAAGGTAGCTAGACTAATCTGCCAAAGAAGAGAAGAGAAACCTATTGAAACAACTGGAGAGCTTGTAGATATAATAAGAAAAGCTTACCCACCAAGAAGTGAAAAACATCCAGCTAAAAAAGTTTTCCAAGCTATTAGAATTGAAGTTAATAGAGAGCTAGATGTATTGAAAAATGCAATAACAAAATCATTTAATAGTTTAGAAAAAGGAGGACGTTTAGCAATAATAACGTTCCACTCTTTAGAAGATAGAATAGTAAAAAATATGTTTAGAGATCTTTGTACAGGATGTAAATGTCCAAAAGAGATTCCAATATGTGTATGTAATGAAAAACCTAAAGGAAAACTAGTTAATAGAAAACCTATAACTTCGGGACAAGATGAGTTAAAGTTTAATAATAGAGCACATTCAGCTAAGTTAAGAGTTATCGAAAAATTATAAAAGTAGAAGGAGGACCTGATGAAGAGAAAAAAAGTTTTATTAACACTTGTTGGTATAATTTTAATCTGGTCATTTTATGGGTACCTTATAAGAACAATCTCATATTTAGAAAAAAGTAATTTGAAGATTGAAAGAGAGTTAAGAGAGCTTGAAAAAGAGAGAAGTAAAAGAATATATGAATATGATTTACTCATGGATTTAAGTAAAATAGAGCAAGAGATGAATAAACAAAAAAATATGGTTATTTCTGAAAAGATAAATTTCTTTAAAATAGATGATAGCTCTTTTTAAAAATAAAGGAGAGTATTTATGAAATTACAAAAAGGACAAATAGTTGAAATAAAGATAGAAAAAATAGTCTATGGTGGAGAAGGACTAGGTTATTATAATGGGGAGTTTGCCATGTTTGTACCGATGTCTGTACCTGGAGATATTTTAAAAGTTGAAATAATATCTTTAAAAAAAAGTTATGGAAGAGCTTTAATAAAGGAGATTATAACTCCTGGAGCTGAAAGAATCAAAGATTTAAATCATATAACTTTTGAAGATTTTCAAGGGTGTGATTTTGGAATGTTAGATTACACTGCTCAGTTAAAATATAAAAAAGAGATGGTAGAGGATGTAGTAAGAAGAATAGGCAAAAATAGTGATGTTTTAATAGAAGATACGCTAGAATCACCTATAGAAAAAAACTATAGAAATAAAGTTATTGAGCCATTCTCTTTTAATGGGAAAGAAATTATAACGGGATTTTTTAAAAGAAAAAGTCATGATGTATTCCAAGTAGAAGACAATATGTTAAATTCAGTGCTAGGAAATAAAATAATTACGGAATTAAAAAATATTCTAAATATAAATAAAATAACTGTATATGATGAGAAAAAACATTCAGGAATGTTAAGACATGTTATGGTTAGAACAAACTCTTTTAATGAAGCTATGTTAGTTTTAATAATAAATGATAAAAAAGTTACTGAAAAAATTAAGAGTATATTGAAAGAGGTAATGGATAAGTTTAAAGAGATTACATCAGTTTATGTTTCGTTAAATGATAGAAAAACAAATGTAGCTTTAGGGCATAAAAACTTACTTATTTTTGGAGAAAAGACGATTAAGGAGGATATTGATAATATTCATTTTAATATATCTCCAACATCTTTTTTCCAAATAAATTTGGATCAAACAAAGAGATTATATAGCTTAGCTATAAGTATGTTTGAAAACATAGAGAATAAAAAAATTGTAGATGCTTATGCAGGAACTGGAACAATAGGGATGATTTTATCTAAAAAAGCAAAGAAAGTTTATTCAATAGAAATTGTAGAATCAGCTGTAAAAGATGGAATTCAAACTGCAAAAGAAAATAATATAAATAATGTTCAATTTATATGTGGGGATGTAAATAAAGAACTAGGAAAATTAATAAAAGCAGAAAAAGTAGATTCAATAATATTAGATCCACCTAGAAAGGGGATTGACGAGGAAAGTCTAATAAATATATCTAAAGTTGGAATAGAAGAGATTGTATATATATCTTGTAATCCATCGACTTTTGCTAGAGATGTAGAAATTTTAGAAAAAGAAGGATATAAATTAGTTAAAGTAAAACCAGTAGATATGTTTCCTCAAACAAGTCATATTGAAGTAGTGGGAAGATTAGTTAAAAAATAGGAGGGCTTTATGATAAAGTTTTTAATATTTGTAGTAATTGCATATGTATTTGGTTCACTTCCTTGTGGTGTTTGGCTAGGAAAAGGAGTTAAAAATATTGATATAAGAGAATATGGAAGTAAAAACTCGGGTGCAACAAATGCTTATAGAATTTTAGGACCAAAGTATGGTATAATGGTTCTAATATTAGATGCTTTAAAAGGGTATATTCCACTTTATATAGCAAGTTTATTTGATATTGGTGGTATATACATTATATTATTAGGTTTGGTAGCTATATTAGGTCATACTTTTTCATTCTTTTTACAATTTAAAGGTGGAAAAGGGGTAGCAACAAGCTTAGGTGTTTTTCTTTTCCTAATGCCGAAAGTAGTAGGAATTTTGGTGTTAGTGTTTATATTAGTGGTAGGAATAAGTAAATATATCTCTTTAGGATCAGTTGTGTGTGCTGCATTATTACCAATTTTAGCATATTTTATGCCTGTAAGAGATAGTGCAACTAGAATACCATTAGTTATAATCTCTTTAATAGTAGGAATTTTTGTAATTTATAAACACAAAGCAAATATTCAAAGACTTATGGAGGGAAAAGAGAATAAATTTAATTTAAAGTAAGGAGATAAATTAAATGGAAAAAGTAGTTGTAATAGGAGCAGGAAGCTGGGGAACAGCTTTAGGAATGATTTTAGCAAAAAAAGGTTATGAAGTCATAATGTGGGAACATAACAAAGAGATTGCTGAAAAATTAAATTTAGAAAAAGAAAATAAAAGATTGCTTCCAGGAGTAAAATTTCCAGAGAATTTAAAAGTTACATGGGAATTAGATGGACTTTTGGCTAATGTTAAATATGTTATTTTCTCTGTACCATCTCAAGTTTTAAGAGGTGTCATGACAAGAATATCTTCACAAATTGAAGAGGGAATGATATTAATAAATACAGCAAAAGGAATAGAGGTTTTAAGTGGCGAAACATTATCTCATGTTATGAAAGATGAGATAAAAGGAAAGTATCATAAAAATATAGTTATTTTATCAGGACCAACACATGCTGAAGAAGTAGCTCAAGAACTACCTACAACAATAGTTGCTGCTGGAGAGTTAGAGAATGCTAAAAAAGTTCAAGAATTATTTAATACAGAAAACTTTAGAGTTTATGTAAGTGAAGATATAGCAGGAGTAGAGCTAGGAGGAGCAGTAAAAAACTGTCTGGCAATAGGAGCAGGAATTGCAGATGGGTTAGGTTATGGAGATAATGCAAAAGCCGCCCTTATAACAAGAGGAATCGCAGAAATGATACGATTTGGTAAGGTTATGGGTGCTGATGAAAGAACGTTTTCAGGATTAACTGGGATTGGGGACCTAGTTGTAACTTGTGCAAGTCAACACAGCAGAAATAGGTATGTTGGAGAAAGACTTGGAAAAGGTGAAAAAATAGAGGACATCTTAAATAGTATGGTAATGGTTGCTGAAGGTGTACCTACAGTTAAGGCTGTTTATGCTAAAAAGTTGGAGCTAGGAATAAGTATGCCAATAGTTGAAGCAATTTATGAGATAATATACGAGGGAGCAAACACAAAAGAAAAGGTTAAAGAGTTAATGACAAGAGAATTAAAAGAGGAATTTTATTAAAAAAGTTTTATAAGTTATACTTAAATTATTAATTACATTAAAAGAAATTCATAAATAAAACAATTAAATAAGCAACACGGAGATTCAAAATAGAAAAAGATAACTAATGAGGGTATGGGGTGTGTATGACAGAAAAAGATTTAGTTTCATTTTATCTAGATGATATAAAAGAGTATGAAGTGTTAGGAAAAGATGAAGAGATATTACTTTTAAGAAAAGCAAAGAATGGTGATATCGAAGCAAGAGAA
Organism: uncultured Cetobacterium sp.; assembly: GCF_947038635.1. GTDB lineage: Bacteria > Fusobacteriota > Fusobacteriia > Fusobacteriales > Fusobacteriaceae > Cetobacterium_A. The sequence continues at coordinate 10,399 of NZ_CAMQXC010000051.1, forward strand.
AGATTAATTTTATGTAATTTGAGATTAGTAGTTAATGTAGCTAAGAAATATGGAAGCAAAGGTATGAGTTTTATAGACTTAATTAGTGAAGGAAACTTTGGATTGATTCATGCAATCGAGAAGTTTGATGTAGAAAAAGGATATAGATTTTCAACATATGCTGTCTGGTGGATTAAGCAAGCTATAAGTAAGGCTATAATAAGTAAAGGAAGAGAGATAAGAATACCATCATATAAACATGATATGCTAAATAAAATAAATAAATTTATAATGGATGCTGTTATGTTAAAAGGAGATTACCCAAGTATATATGAAATATCAGAGGGATTAAATATAAATTTAGAAAAAGTTCAAGATTTAATGATGGAGTTTCAAGAAACAATATCTCTTAGCTCACCAATAGGTGAAGATATATGTTTAGAAGATACTATAGCTAGCGAGATGCACAATGATTTAGAAGATAATCTAATTAGAGAAATGAGTACATCTCAGATAAAAGAGATACTAAATAAGTTGAATGATAGAGAAAAACAAATCTTAAAACTTAGATTTGGCTTTGATGGAAATCAAATTCATACATTAGAAGATATAGGTCAAAGTTTTAGCATAACAAGAGAACGAGTGAGACAGATTGAGCAAAAAACATTAGAAAAATTGAGAATACGTTATAGTGACTTACTAAAAGGAAACTATTACTATTAAAAGCAAGGAGGTTAAATTGATTTTAAAAGTTAATAGATTAGAATTTCTAAAGAAAATAAAAATAGTAGAAAAAGCAATCAATGAAAATAAAATTAGACCCATAATCTCTTATGTTTACATGGAAACAAGAGAGAATAGATTGTGGTTTTGTGGAACAAATTTAGAGTTAACAATATCAACACATATGGAATGTGATGTAATAGCTGAAGGAAAAGCTGTTTTTCAACACAATTTAGTAGAAGAGTATTTGAAGGAAATCAAAGATGAAGAGATTACTTTAAATATAAAAGAGGATGTATTAACAATAGAAACATCAGATTCAGCTTCAGAGTTTATATTAATGAATGCAGAGGAATTTCCTAAGATTCAAGAGTCAGAATTAGAAGATGAAGAGTTCGAATTTAAATTAAAAAAATTGGATTTAGCTGATTATTTTGATAAAGTAAAGTTTTCAGCTTCAATGTCTAGTGACAATTTATCAATAAATTGTATAAGGGTAGAGATTGAAAATAATAAAATAAAGTTTATATCTACAGATACTTATCGATTGACATATTTAGAGCACGACTATTTAGATAGTGATGGAACTTTTAAAGTGAGTATTCCTATAAATACAATAGATGCGATGTCTAAATTATTAAGAAATGGTAATGAAGAAGAGATTGCATTTACACAGAAAAATAAGCAGTTATACTTTAAATTAGGAAATATATCAATAATAAGTAGAGTTATCGATTTACCATTTCCAAACTATAAAACAATATTAGAAGCTAGTGGATATAACAAGAAATTACAAATAAATAGAGTTGAATTCGAAAAAATGTTAAAAAGAATTCAAATTTTTGTAAAAAACAATTCAGAATCAAAGTTTGGAGCAATATTTACCTTATCTGGAGATGACATTGAAATTGAAGGAATAGGAGAGATTGCAAAAGCTAAAGAGATTGCAAAAGTAAATTATGAGGGAGATAATCTTAAGATTTCTTTAAATGTGAAGTTCTTATTAGAGTTTGTTCAATCAAGTGATAAAGATATTATCATATTGGAATTTACAACATCAAATAGTGCTGTAAGAACAAGAAATATACAGGAAGATAATTATACTTATATAGTGATGCCTTTAGCTTTGAAAGACTAGATCATAAAAACTAGCTTACAGAGTGAGCTAGTTTTTATTTTGCAAAGATAAATTCTTTATGGTATAATTTGGATAATATTTTTTCATTTAAGGAGAAATAATGAGCAAATTTTATATACTTAAAATTATATATGAACTTCAGTACTTCAGGTATTTGCTACTAGAATATATAACTAAAAATCCATATGATAATAATAGTGCAAAAAAATTTATAGATTTTAATAATAAGAGAGTATTAAAAAAGATAAATAAAGAGAAAATAAAAAAGATAGCAATATTATTACCTCACTGTATACAAAAATATGATTGTAATCTAAAAATAACAAATAATATAGAAAATTGTAAAATGTGCGGATTGTGTGATATATCTGAAATTATAAGATTAAAAGAAGAGTTTAAACATATTAGCATAAAAGTGGCTACTGGTGGAACATTGGCTAGATTATACTTAAAAGAAGAAAGACCTAATTTGGTAATAGCTGTGGCTTGTAAAAGGGATTTAACTTCTGGAATTAGAGATTCATTTCCAATACCAGTTTACGGAGTTTTTAATAAAATTATAAATATGCCGTGTAAAGATACTAGAGTAGCCGTAGATGAGATAAGAAAGGTATTAAGAGAGGTGGGGACAACGTGAGAAAATTAAAACTATTTATTGCTGGACTTTTAATATGTTCTGGGTTAATTGCCTCAGAAAAAGAGGATATTAAATTTTTGGATGAGTTATTTATTCAGAGAAAATATTCTATGGCGCTTCAAGAGTCTAATAATTTTATAACAAAATATCCACGTTCTAAATATATAAAAAATATAAAAATAAGAATGGGACAAGTTTATTACGTAGAGGGAAGATATCAAGAAGCGATAAATACTTTAAATAGTTGTTTAAAAGAGCTAAAATTAAATCAAAATGAAAGTAACAATATATATTTATATTTAACTAAATCTTATATAGGATTAAAAGATTTTGATACTGCATCTAAAGCAGCAAATCTAATAGTTAAAACAACTTCTGAAGGAAAGAACGACTATGAAGAAGCTTTATTATCAATAGGAAAAGGTTATATGGATAATAAAGACTACATTAGAGCTCAAAGAGAACTTACTAGTGCATTAAGTGTACAGGGAAAAAATTATGAAGATGTTGTATTAAATCTTTCTTTAGCAGCTTATAATAACTCTCAATACATAAAAACTATAGTTTATTTAGATGAATATTATAGAGGCGCAAAAGTAGGAACAAATAAAGATTTAGTAAATTATTTATATGGATCATCTTATTATAAAACAAATGAAACATCAAAAGCATTAGATTACTTTAAAAAAGTAAAAAATAGTAATGGAAGTTCTGAGTATAAAACATTATCAGTTTTAACAATGATAGAGATTTATCTAAAGCAGGGGAATGCTAAAGAAGCTGAAAATATATTATCAAGCTTGTCATCAGAGCCAAAACTTTATAATACAGCTTTAAAAAGTTTTGGTGATTTCTATTTAGTTAGAGGATTGAGTGATGTTGCATTATCTTACTACAATAAAATAACAACTAAAGATATAGATGTATGGTATGGAATAGCACTTTCTCAATACAGATTAAAAGATTATAAAAATTCTTTAGAAAATTTTAGAAAATTATATCCAACAAAATATAAAAATGAAAGTATATACTATCAATTATCTATTGAGTATTTAAACAAAAATTATAAGTGGGTCTTAAATAATAGAAACTTAGCA
>NZ_CAMQXC010000052.1 GCF_947038635.1 uncultured Cetobacterium sp.
TAAATGTAAACAGAAGTATTAATAAACCTCCGATTAATTGTATTGAAGTTATTGTTTCTCCAAACCATAATATTGATATTAAAACAGCTACAAGAGGATCTAAGTAACTGAAAATTGCAACCTCTTGTCCTTTTAATTTTGAAATAGATGAAAAATATAAAACATAAACTATCCCAGTGTGAAAAGCTCCTAATATAAAAAGATTTATTAACCCTAAATTACTTAAGGAGTAAATATTAAATCCTGAAGTTATTCCTACATAAGGCATTAATGTCATAACTGCTGCTGCAAATTGAAATACAGTTCGACTTATTCCATTTATATCTTTCATAGATTTATTAAGAAGAATCACTGTAGAATAAAGTAAAGCTGCTCCAAGTCCAAATAAAATGCCTTTAACATCACTCTTTTCAGTTCCCGTGCTATAACTTATTATAAATATTAATCCTGTAGTCGATCCTAAAAAACATAAAATTTGCTTCAAAGAAAGTTTCTCTTTAAATATAATAGAACTAGCTACGACAACTACAATTGGAGCAAAATAATAACATAGAGTAGCTACAGCAACACTTGTATAATTATATGCTTCAAATAGAAATATCCAATTAAAACCTATTGCTAATCCAGAAATAAATAGTTTGAACCAGTTATTTTTTAATGATTCGATTTGAAAATATTCTCTATTGAATATCATAAAAATACTTAATACTAAAAGTGCAATAATAGCTCTATAAAAAGCTATTTCAGATGAAGGAAGAGTAATACCTTTAACAAAAATACTTATAGTTCCAAAAGCTATCATAGATATAATTATTTTTAATTTAGAATTCATTTTCAATACCCCCTTTTAATTTTTATAAATTAGAGTATTTTACATTACTTTTTTAGAATTGTCTATTTAAAACTTTAACTTTAGTGATATAATATTATAATAAATAAAATTTTAGGAGGATTCATGAATAAATCCCAAACAAAAGAAAGTTTAATTTTAAAAAAATACTTTGGATATGATACCTTTAGAAAAGGACAACACGAAATCATTAAAAATATTTTACATAGAAAAAATACTCTAGCTATCATGCCAACAGGTGGTGGAAAATCTATATGTTTCCAAATACCAGCATTAATTTTTGAAGGTATTACTATTGTTATCTCCCCTTTAATATCACTTATGAAAGATCAAGTTGATGCTTTAAATGAAAATGGTATTCCATCTGTGTTTATAAATAGTAGTCTTTCAAATTCACAATGTGAGATTATTTATAATGCTCTTCTTTTTAATAAATATAAAATAATTTATATTGCACCTGAGAGACTTGAAAATACAAGATTTTTATCAGTTATAAAAAATATTAATGTATCACAAATCGCCGTTGATGAAGCACACTGTATATCTCAATGGGGACATGATTTTAGAGTTAGCTACAAAAATATTAAAAATTTTATTCAAGATTTAAGTAGTAAGCCTGTAATATCTGCTTTTACTGCTACTGCCACTCCCGAAGTCACTGAAGATATTTTAGAAAGCTTAAACATTGAAGCAAATATATTTAAAAATGGATTTAAAAGAGATAATCTAAAATTTTCTATTTTCAAAAATATAGATAATTTTAAATTTATACAAAAATTTATCGAAGAACATCCTAACGAAAGTGGAATAATATATACTTCTACAAGAAAAGAGTGTGAGCAAATTTATGAATACCTTTCAAAAGAAAAAAATGTTGCTAAATATCACGCAGGTCTTTCTGACAATGAAAGAATGAATAATCAAGAAGATTTTCTTTTAGATAGATGTAAAATAATTGTTGCAACTAATGCCTTTGGAATGGGTATAGATAAATCCAATGTAAGATGGGTTATTCATAATAATCTTCCTAAAGATCTTGAAAGTTATTATCAAGAAGCTGGTAGAGCAGGAAGAGATGGACTTATTTCGAGCTGTATTCTACTTTATAATCCTAAAGATATCATTATTCAAAAACTATTTATTGAAAATGAAAATTTATCTTCAGAAATAGCTAAAATTAGATATAGTAAACTTTCTGCTATGGAAAATTATACTAGAACTAATGGCTGTCTTATTGAATATATTATAAATTATTTTGAAAATAAACCCTTAGATGAAAATTGTGGAATGTGTGGAAATTGTGAAAATAAAGGTGAAGTTATTGATATAACTATTGAAGCTCAAAAAATTATCTCTTGTGTTGGTAGGTTAAATAATAAATATGGTGCTAAATTAATTTTAGAAATTCTAAAAGGTTCTAACAATGCAAGAATTAGAGAAAATCGTTTAAATGAACAATCAACATATGGATGCTTAAAAGATAAATCCTCTACTTATATTAAAACAATTATGGATTATCTTATAGGAAGTGATTTTATTGAAAGTACTGAGGGCAAATACCCACTTTTAAAATTAAAAGAGAGTGCTTATACTTTTATAAAATCTAAAGACACCTTATCTATGAAAGTTTTGAATAATGATAATGATTCTATTATGAAAAAAGAAAAACCTAACGATAAAAAAACTTCTTTACCTCTTATTCCTGGTGGAGAACAGTTATTTAATCTTTTATCTGAATACAGAAGTAAGACTGCTCATGATAACCATGTTCCATCTTATATAATTTTTTCTGATAAAACTATAATTGATATTTGTAATTACAGACCTAAAGAGAAGGATGAACTTTTAAAAATAAATGGTATTGGAGAAGCTAAATTTGAAAAATATGGAAATGATATTCTTTCGATTGTAAATAACTATACAGATAAATAAATTTTTAAACAATATATAAAGAGATAACCTTATTACATAATAAAGTTATCTCTTTAATTAGTTTTATTTAAAAATCATTATTTGACTACTACTTCCTATTCTGTATGGAATCATCCAAGTTCCTAGTCCTGAACTTACATATGTATGTGTATCTCCTATTTTTTTATATCCACCAGAGTTTTCATACATATAATTTACCACTAAATTAAATGGAAACAGTTGGCCTTTATGAGTATGACCTGATAAATACAAATCTACTTTTTCATTTCCCAACTCTTTTAAAGATTGAGGATTGTGATCAACAACTATAACAGAACTTTTTTTATCAACATTTTTTAAAAGTTCATCTAATGATTTTCTTTTTTTATTATACCTATCATCTCTTCCTACAATTGTTATTCCTTCAATTTTAACTATTTCATCTCTTAAAATATTTATTCCAAGATTTTTTATATATTCAATATTTTCCTCTATTCCTCCATAGTATTCATGATTTCCTAAAACTAAATAAATTCCATGTTTAAAGTTTGTTTCATCAATTATACTTTTAATATCATCAGTTATACTTTTATATGAATTATCTAAAAAATCTCCACCTATAAGAACTAATTCAACATTTTCATCTTTCATCTTTTCAAAAGCTATTTTTAATTTACTTCCATCAAACTTTCCATTTAAATGAACATCACTTATAAAAGCAAATTTTAAACCACTTTCTTTTTGAATTAACTCTTTTGGAATATTGTAATTTTTAATATCAATATTTTTAAAATTTCTATATCCCCAAAATGATAAAATCCCTAAACTAAAAATTATAAAGGTATGAAGACCTGTTTTTCTATAGCTAACCTCTCTTAAAATATCAATTGAGAATATTTTAAAAATAAGCGCAATTGATAAAAGGATTAAAGCTCCAAATATTATATAGTTGAGATAAAATAGATAATGTCCTAGAAAAATTTCTAAAGATATATTTCTTTTATTTCGATAAAAATAAAAAAGAATAAACGGTAAAAAAGTAAAAACTGGTATAAAAAGAAAATACCACAAGCTTCCATATATTTTATAAAAAATATATGCTACTCCTAATATAGGAAACATTAATAGCAGCATTCTTTGCAAAATCCAAATCATCTTCCCTCCATTTTAGTAAATTAGTTTTTAAATTGTAAATCATTATAGCACTTAGAGTAAACTCTAAGTCAATAAAAAAACTGTAGATTGATTTTATCCTTTCTACAGTTTTCATTTTTATTAATTATTTACCAATATCATTTTCAGCACCAGAGTAGATAATTCCATTCCAGTTAACCATATTTCTTTCAATTGCTACTTCTTCTAAGTTAACACCTTCTAGTGCAAACTTTTTAAATTCATTAAATCCTGTTCTATCAACAATATATCCAATATGTTCTTTTGGAAGTGCTCTATTAATATATGTATCAACATATCTATATGTATTTTTGATAATTTTTATTATGCTCTCTTCGTCAGCCCATAAAATCCAATCTTCAGCAAGTCTTGGATTTTTCTTTCCTGTTCTTCCCATAATAGCAAGTCTATAATATTTTTTCTCGTCTCTAACCCAAGATGATGTAGGACAGTTTAAAATACACTCTCCACATCCTATACATTTACTATGCTCTCTTATAACTGTATAATTTTCTGCTCTCAAAGCACCTGTTGATAATCCTTTACATTTTTTAACACATGCTCCACACGAAACACATCTTTCTTTTTCATATAAAGGCATAGTCATTCCAATTATACCAAAGTCATGCATTCTTGCTTTGATACAATCATTTGGACATCCTGTTAAAGCGATTTTAAAATGGAAATCATTAGGGAAAACTTCTTTCTCTATTTTTTTCGCAAAGTTTGTTGTATTATATTGAGCTTTAGGACAAACGCTATTTCCTATGCAAGCTGTTATATTTCTTGTTCCAGCAGCTGGATATCCATTTCCCTCTCCATTTGGTTGATTAATATCAAATCCATCAATTAAAACTTGGATCTCTTTATTTACTTCATCAATTTTTGTAATATCAATACCTTTTATCTCAAATCCTTGACGAGTTGTAATATGAACTTTTCCATTTCCATATTTTGAAGCTATTTCAGAAACTTTTAAAAGTAGTTCCGCTGTTATCTCTCCACCTGGAACTCTAACTCTTAAAGCTGTTTTCTTTCTATCTTTTGTTATTCTATATGCATTTTTTGTAAAACTTTTTCTACTTAACTCTAAAGCCATGGTCTCCTCCTAATCTAAAAGCGTTTTAGCTTTTACATAATTAAATATAGGTCCTTCTAAACAAACATATGTTTCATCGATTTTACAATGTCCACACTTTCCTACAGCACAAGACATATTTCTTTCAAAAGAAACCCAAATTTTATCCTCTGGAATTCCTAACTTTAAAAACTCTAATGCAGAGTATTTCATCATCATAGGAGGCCCTACTATAACAACTTCTAAATTATCAAAACCTTCATACATTTTCAAATGAGGAATATATTCTGTAACAAGTCCAACGCACTCTCCATCAATTCCACATCCTTTATCTACTGTTAAAATCATTGGAGCTTTTTTTCTCCATTTTTCAATCTCTTTTTTAAATAATATTGATTCTTGATCCTTAAATCCAAAAATTAGCTCAACATCTGTCTTTTCATCTTCTATTAATCTCTTTATTAAAGGTCTTACAGGAGCTGTTCCACTTCCTCCAGCTACAACTACAACTCTTTTTCCTAAATAGTTATCAACAGGAAAACTATTCCCATAAGCTCCTCTTAAAAAAATTGAATCTCCTGGAGTCAATTTAAAAATTTCATCTGTAACTTTTCCAACTTTTCTTATTAAAAATTCAATCCATCCCTCTTCATGATTACAATCAGCAACTGAAATTGGAGCTTCTCCTACCATAGGAATAGATAACTGTATGAATTGTCCTGGAGCTGGTTTAATAGTTGTTTTTACTTTAAATAACCACTCAATTGAACTCTCTTGAACTATTGATAAAATTTCCCCTTTTTCAGGCATATATATATTACTCATTATTATCACCTAACTTTTTCGATAGTTTATTTATACAGTTTATATAAGAGATATACTCAGGACACGCATCATCACATCTTCCACATCCAATACACATATGAGTTCCAAATCTTTTTTTATAATCAGAAATTTTATGCATAACTTTAAATCTCATTCTATCTCCAGATTTTTGTCTAAATTCATGCCCACCAGCCATAGTTGTAAATCCATCTACATGGCAAGAAGCCCAAACTCTTCTTCTTTCTCCAGTTTTAGAGTTATCTCTATTGAATATATCCTGAGTTGTGAAGCAAGTACAAGTTGGACAAACAAAGTTACATCTTCCACACTTAATGCATCTATCGTAATCTCTCCACATCTCATCATTTATAATATCTTCTAACTCTATGTTTTCAGGAACTGTAACTTTCTCAACATTTTCTGTTACAAATTCCATTTGGAACTCTTCCTCTTTTCCTTCATTAAAAAATCCAGTTAATTCTTCATCTTTTACATGAGTGTAAACTGCACCATCTTTAAATGTAAGTCCTAAATTATAATTTTCTGTTGTATTAGTTCCCATTGAAGCACAGAAACAGCTTTCCCATCCTTTTCCTGGGCAGCCAATAACTGCAAATTTAACCATTTTTTTTGCATCAGCATAATATTCATCTGCAAATTTGTTATTTAAATAGATATTATCTACTCTTTCAATAGCATGAAGATCACAACTTCTTAATAAAACTAAGGCTTTTTTTGTTCTTCCCTCAGGTTTTTTAAACTCATTCTCATTAAAGTAAAATATTGTTTGTCTTATAGGTAGTAGAATCTCTTTAGCTGAATAGTAACTTTTATCTTTTAGATTAATCTCTTCTAATTTAGTTATCTTCTCATATTTAACTAAATCAGTATCAGAGAACATTCCTTTAAAAGGAAGTGTAACTGGAGCATAGATATCATACTCTTTTGATAAACTTAATAAAGCTGTATTAAATTCATCATTTGTTAATAATTTTTTCATCTCTTCACCTCTTATACAACTGTTTTTATACTAGTATCTCATTCTATTACTTTATATAGAAAAAAATGTGTGACTCTAGTCACACATTTCTATATTGACAAAAAATAAATTTTTTTAAGATCAATTTGTAATCTTATTATTTTTCTCCTCTGAAAAGTTCAGTGATTCCCTTAATAAATACTCTAACATATTTATCTCCAGCTTCTCTGTAATTTTTGTGGTCCGGTCTTCTGAAGATTGCACTTAATTCTGATTCAGACATATTAATTCCACCTGTTTTAAATGCATCTATCATATCTTCACTTCTAAAAGCTAAAGCAATTTTTAACTTTCTTAAAATGTAATTGTTTATATTTTTATTATTTGGTATCTCTTCAGTTTTTTCTGGAGCATTTTTTTGTGGTCCTCTCTTATAAGTTATAAGTCCACTTAAAAATACATCTAAAGTTTTGTTGTTACAAGTCTTAAAGTTTTCATCTTCAGGCTTACTTAAAAGAGCTGTTAACTCTTCTAAAGAGATATTCATTCCTCCTAATTTGAAAACTTCCATCATAGCTTTATCATTTATTCTTAAAGCATATCTAACTCTTCTTAGAACGTCATTATTTGTCATTTGTTCCTCCTAATTTTTTTTAATTTTACTCATAATTATACCACAAATATAGGAGTATTCCTATTTTTTATTTTAACGTCTATAAAAATCTCTAATTTCTGTTTTTAAAATAAAGATTTGTCCATTTTCAACTTTTACAAAACCTAGCTCTTTAAGTTTTTTTATACCTCTTGAAACTGTTTCTCTGTTAGTACCTAGCATATCTGCTAAATACGTATTATTTACTTTTACTGTAAAACCATGAAATTCCTTGTGTTCATATCCAAAATCTTTTGCTAGTTTCCATAATTTTGCGGCAATTCTTTTATCCATAGATATAGTTGTTGTGTTTTTTAATTGTCTATATAAACGCTTTGTTTTTTTTGAAAGAGATTTTATCATTAAAATAGCTAACTCTGGATATTTTAAAATTAATCTTTTTAGTTCTTTTATTGGAATAATCATCACTTTTACATCAGTAAAAGCATCACAACTAACACTTGTTTTTTGTGATTCATCATATATCATTGTATCATTTAAAAATGAATCTTTTCCCAATAAATAGATTATTTTTCTTTTTCCATCTGAATTATCTTTATATACGGTAACATTTCCATTAATTATAAAATATATACTTTCACAAAATGAATGCTCTAAAAAAAGAGTTTCTCCCTGCTTAAACTCTTGGCATTGAGAAACTCTTAATAAATTATCTAAGCATTCCTTTGTTAGAGAACTACTTAAGTAATCTTGATTCATAATTAATATTTATTTGGATCAGCAGTTCCAGTTGTTACTAATTCAACACCTGAACTTGTTCCTAATCTTGTTACACCTAAAGATATATATTTTTCTGCAGTAGCTAAATCTCTTACTCCTCCTGCAGCTTTTAATTCAGCTTTATCTCCAACAATCTCTTTCATTAACATTATATCTTCAAAAGTAGCTCCGCCTGTTCCAAATCCTGTTGATGTTTTTACAAAATCAGCTTTTGCATCTAAACATAATTGAGTTGCTATTTTTTTCTCAGCATCAGTTAAGTAACAATTCTCTATTATAACTTTTAATACATTCGTTCCAATAGCCTGTTTAATTGCAGCTATTTCGTTTTTAACATATTCTGTTTCACCAGCTTTTAGCATTCCAATATTGATAACCATATCAATTTCAGATGCTCCATCTTCTATACAAGTCTTTGCTTCAAAAACTTTTGATTTTGTTGACATAGCTCCTAAAGGGAAACCAATTACAGCACAAACTTTAACGTCTGTTCCTGCAAGTTCTTTTGCTGCTAATTCAACATAGCATCCATTTACACAAACTGAAAAGAACTTATGCTCTTTAGCTTCTGCACATAACTTTATAATATCCTTTGGTTCTGTTGTAGCTTTTAATACTGTGTGATCGATATATTTACTTAAATTCATTTTTCCTCCTAAAATATTCTTTGTATTTATTATAACCCAATATTAGATAAAATTTCTAGAATTACTTTATTTTTTTCTACTTTTTTATCCACTATTGTATAAGCACCTTCTAAAAATCTAATAGATGACTCTAAATTTTTATCATTATGTTGAACAAAAGCTAAAACTTCCCCTGCTTCAACATAGTCTCCAACTTTTTTAGTTAATAGAACTCCAACAGAATGGTCAATTACATCATCTTTAGTTGCTCTTCCAGCTCCTAAAACCATTGCTGCTTTTCCAATCTCTTCAGCTTCAATTTTAGAAATCCATCCTGATTTTTTAGCTTTAAACTCATACTCTGATTTAAACTTTGGAAGTAATGCATAGTCATCAACTAACTTTGGATTTCCTCCTGCGGCTTCTATAAAGTTTTTTAAGTGTTGAATTGCAGAACCATTTTTTATAACTTCTGTAACCTTTTCTTTACCCTCTTCTAAAGAGTTTACATCACCTTTAATTTGAAGAGCAGTTGCAACTATTGTTTCTACAAGTTCAGTAAAGTCCTTTGGACCTCTTCCTTTTAAAGTTTCAATTGCTTCAATTATTTCATTAGCATTTCCAACAGCATATCCAAGTGGTTGATCCATATCTGTTAATAAAGTCACTACTTTTCTATCAAAAGAATCTCCAATATCAATCATAGTTTTTGCTAACTCTTCAGCTGTTTTTAAGTTTTTCATAAATGCTCCAGAACCAACTTTAACATCTAAAATAATTCCATCTGCATAAACGGCTAATTTTTTACTCATAATAGAACTTGCTATTAAAGGAATACTTGATACTGTTGCAGTTACATCTCTAAGAGAGTATAACTTTTTATCTAAAGGAACTATCGTATCTGAATATCCCATAATACCTGTTCCTACTTTATTTACCATTTTTACTAATTCATCTCTTGTTTCTGGAAAAACAAATCCAGGAATTGCTTCAAATTTATCTATTGTTCCTCCAGTATGTCCAAGACCTCTTCCAGAAAGTTTTGCAGTTCCTATGTTAAAAGCTGCAAATAATCCTGCTAAAGCAATAGTAGTTTTATCTCCTACTCCACCTGTTGAATGTTTATCAATTAAGAACTTTTCTATTCCATCAAACTTTATAACTTCTCCACTGTTCATCATAAGTTCTGTAAACACCTTTAGTTCATCTTTTGTCATTCCATTAAAATAAACTGCCATTAGAAATGAAGACATTTGATAATCAGGAACTCTATTTTGTAAATACTCTCCTAGTAAGAAGCTCATCTCTTCAGATGTTAACTCAATATTGTCTCTCTTTTTTTGAATAATATCTACCGCTCTCATACTCCACCTCGTTTTATTTTCATATTTTATATATTTTTCTAGCATTTTTTCTATTTTTATGATATATAAATTCTTATATAATAGATAGGACAATTGGCCCATTAAGGAGAATTTATGAAAAAAATAGAGCAATATATAAACTTTTTTAATTTAGACGATATTTTAATTAAAGAAGTTCATGAAAAATTATTAATAAAACACTATAAAAAAGGAGAGTATATTTTAGAAGCCCATAAGGGAACTAATAGTATCTATTTTATAGTAGAAGGAACTGTTGAAGTTTCTTGTATTCTTGATAATGGAAATCAAATATGTTTAAATATACTTAAACCTTTAGAAATTTTTGGAGATATTGAATATATTAATAAAGAGGAAGTTTTATTTGATGTTGTTGCTAAAAGTGATGTAGCGGTTATCCTTCTACCTTTTCAATTAGCAAAAGACTACCTTGAAGATAATATTAACTTTTGGAGATTTTTAGCTATTGAAGGGAACAAAAAGCTTTTAAATACAAATAGAGCCATATTTTATAAAAGTACATTAAAAGCAAAAGATATTTTTATAAAATATCTTGAAGACAATGGAGGAGAAATAACTTTTAAATCTCTAGATGAACTTTCAGGTAGACTTAATATAAGCTATAGAAATTTAACTAGAATAATTAAATTTTATATTAGTAAAGGTACCATAATCAAAGATAGAAATTTTATTAAAATTTTATAGGAGGATTTTATTATGAAAAATTTTATTTATGATGTTCCAACAAGAATTTTATTTGGAGAAGGACAAGTATCAAATATAGGAAAAGAAGTTAAAAAACATGCTAGTAAAATTTTGCTTCTTTATGGAAAAAATAGTATTAAAAAAAATGGATTATACGATGAAGTTATAAAATTCTTAACTGAAGAAGATATAGAAATCATTGAACTTTCTGGAGTTGATCCTAATCCTAGAATTGAAACAGTTAGAAAGGGAGCTGATCTTTGTAGAAAGTATAATTTAGAATTAGTTTTAGCTGTTGGTGGTGGAAGTACCATTGATTGTGCAAAAGGAATTGCTGCTCAAACTAAATATCATGGAGATATTTGGAAAGATCTTTGTGTAGATAAAAAATTTAATTTATTGACTGAAGCTCTACCTGTGGCTTCTATTTTAACGCTTGCTGCAACTGGAAGTGAAATGAATGGAAATAGTGTTTTATCTAATTCAAAAGAAAATTTAAAGTTAGGATTTAATAGTTATATTTTAAGACCTGTTTTCTCTATACTTGATCCTACATATACTTTTTCAGTTAATAAATATCAAACTGCAGCTGGTGCTGTAGATATAATGAGTCATCTTTTTGAACAATATTTTTCACCAGATAAAAAAGGTTATTTACAAGCTCGTATAATGGAAGGACTTTTAAAAACCGTTATTCACTATGCTCCAATTGCTTATGAAAACCCTACAAATTATGAAGCAAGAGCTAATATTATGTGGGCAAGTTCTCTATCATTAAATGGATTAACATCTGCTGGAAAAGAATCTACTGATTGGGCAACTCATCAAATGGAACATGAATTAAGTGCTAAGTACGATATTACTCATGGAGTTGGTCTTGGAATTTTAACACCTTACTGGATGGAGTATGTTCTTGATAAAGAAAATGTTCACAGATTTGTAGATTATGCAAATAATGTTTGGGGTATTTTCGGAGATGATGATTTTGAAGTTGCTAAAAAGGTCATTATAAAAACAAGAGAGTTTTTTAATTTATTAGATATCCCTTCTACTTTGGCAGAAATTGGAATTGACAGTTCGAAGTTCGAAGAGATGGCAACTAGTGCTACAAGATTAGGACCAATAGGAACTATGAAAAAGCTTGAATTTAAAGATGTTTTGGAAATTTTAACAATGGCTTTATAATTTAATAATAGTCTGAGATTTTACTCAGACTATTATTTTTTTCTTATTTAATTTGATTATAGGCTTTTTTATTAAGATTAAAAAATAAAAATATCAATGTAATTCCTAAAGATCCCCCAAGAGTATCTATTAAAACATCTTTTAATGCAGGTCCTCTTCCTGGTATAAATCCTTGATGAAATTCATCTGTACATGCATATAAAGTTGTTAAAATTATACTTACTAAAGCTGATTTTTTATCTAAAACTTTAAAACTTAAAAAATAACTACTACCTAAGACTAGATATATTGTAAAATGTGCTAATTTCCTAACATCTAAACCAAATATTTCTAAAAAATCTTTTAAATATTGAAGTATAAAATTAGATTGTTTTAAAGACTCTTCACCATTTTGATGAGAAAACCAGAAAATCAAAATCATAGTAGCAATAGAAATAAATCTAAATAATCCTGTTCGATTCATTGAGTATCTCCCTTTTTCTTATTTTTTGTTTTTTATCTTTCATTTTATATAGTTCAATATCTGCTTTTTTATACAAACTATTTAAACACTCCTCTTTTTCTCTTTCAGCCATACCTACACTGATACTAAACTTCAAATCAGTTGAAATATTCTCCTTTAATATATCCTTTTCTATTCTTCTATAAATTTTTTCTAACTCTTTTAAAGTTCCTTCTATAATTATTGAGAATTCATCTCCACCTATTCTAATTATAAAATCATCAATTTTTCTTACATTCCTTTTTAAAACTTCTGATATTTTTTTTAAAACTAAATCTCCAACATCATGACCATTATTATCATTTATCTCTTTAAATTTATCAATATCTAAAAGCATCATTGAAAAAATAGTATTTTTTTTCTTTTCTAAAAGCTTCTTTACTTTTTCTTCATAAAAATTTCTATTATACACACCTGTTAAAAGATCTTTATAAACTTTTTCTTTTAAATCCATTGTTTTCTTCTTCGAATCAGTAATCTCTTTTACCATCCCTAAAATTCCATAGTCATTGTTTCCTAAATCAACTCTAGATTTAAATGTTTGATACCATCTTTCTTGAAAATTTTCCTCTTCATAAAAATTTCCATTTTCCAAAGCTTTTCTATTATTAGCTTCACACTTCTCTGCCATCTCTTTTGGAAAAAATTCACTCTCTTTTTTTCCAATTATATCTAAATAACTTTTTCCAATATATTTAGCATATGCTTTATTAAAATATTCTATTCGCCCTTTTGAATCTAAATAAAATATAAAATCTTGAACTGTATCTAACATTGTTACTAGTTTATATTCAGATTTTTCTATTATTTCATGAAATTCTATTTGCACAAATTTTTGATTTTCAACTTCTATATCATAAGTTTTTACTTGATAATTTTCAATTAAGCTAAAATCTTTTACTAAAAAATTTAAATATTTTTCATCAATGTTCTGCTCCTTTAAAATATTCTTCATTTTTTTATTTAAATATTTAGCTTCTAAGTTACTATCTAAAACTAATATTCCTATTGTCAGATTGTCTAATAATATATTTTTAAACATCTTACACCTCTTAACTTTTTTATATTTACTACATATTTTATCACATTTTAAAAATTATAAAAATTTTTTTATTTTCTTCAAAAATTTTTAATTTCTATACTAC
>NZ_CAMQXC010000053.1 GCF_947038635.1 uncultured Cetobacterium sp.
TTTCACAATGAGAGTTTGGGCTAAGAAAGAACACTACTGGGATGTTTTCTTTGATCTACAAGAGCTTGTTAAAAAGAGATTTGACCAAGAGGGAATTGAAATTCCGTACAATAAACTTGATGTTTATCAAAAATAATTAAACGAGGTGCATAATTTTGAAAAATTTTATTTCAACTTTAAAAGAAAATATCCTTAATGGAAATAGTATTACTTTTGACGACGCTATAAAACTTATAAATTTAGACATAGATACTAATAGAAATGATATCCTTTTTCTATCAGATTGTGCAAATGAAATTAGAAAGTTCTTTTGTGGTGATAAATTTAACCTATGCACTATAATGAATGCTAAATCTGGAAAATGCCCAGAAGATTGCAAATATTGTGCTCAATCTGCTCACTTTAAAACAGCTTCACCTGTTTACCCTCTAACTAATAAAGAAGAGGCTTTAAACTTAGCTTTAAATGTTGAAAAAGAAGGTGCTAATCGTTTTGCATTAGTTACTAGTGGTCGAGGATTACTTACAGAAAAAGATACCTTAGAAGTTTCAAACCTTTATAAATACATGAAAAAAAATAGTAATATTCATCTATGTGCTTCACATGGGTTACTTACTAAAGAATCTGCAAAATCTTTAAAAGAAGCAGGAGTAAAAACATATCACCATAACTTAGAAACTTCTAGAGACTTTTACGATAAAATCTGCACAACTCACACATATCAAGATAGAGTTGATACAATTCTAATAGCACAAGAAGTAGGTCTGGAAGTTTGTAGTGGTGGAATTTTTGGTTTAGGAGAAAGTAGAGTTGACAGATTAAATATGGCTTTTGAACTAAAAAATTTAAATGTTAAATCTATACCTTTAAATTTTTTAACACCTATTGCAGGAACACCTATGGCTGATTATTCGCCTTTAGACCCTATGGAAATTATTAAAACAATTGCAGTTTATCGTTTCATAAATCCAGATTCTTCTTTAAGATATGCAGGTGGAAGACTCCAACTTGGCGATTTAGAAATTCAAGGAATTAAAGGGGGAATCAATTCAGCCCTAACTGGAAATTTTTTAACGACAACAGGAAGTACTATAGCCTCTGACAAAGAGATGGTTGTTAAGGAGGGATTTACCCTTGATAGATAAACTAAAAACAGGATACTTTATTATAGGGACAGATACTGATATTGGGAAGACGTATGTGTCTTCCCTTATTTTTAAATCTTTAAAAAATTATAATATCGGTTATTATAAACCTCTTCAAACTGGATGTTATTTTGAAAATGAAAAATTAGTTCCATTAGATCCAAAATTTTTATGTGATTTTGCTGAGACAACTTTAAAAACTGAAATGACTACGTATCTTTTCAAAACTCCTGTGTCTCCTCATTTAGCTTCTGAATTAGAAAATATTCCTATTTCTATGGACTCTATTTTTAATCAATGGAATATTTTAAAGTCTAAGTATTCAACAACCTTTATAGAAGCTGCTGGGGGCATCTACGTTCCAATAATACGAAATAAATATTTTATGTTTGATTTTATAAAAGATTTAAATTTACCTGTAATACTCGTTTGTTCTACAAAAGTTGGCGCTATAAATCACACAATGTTAACTCTTAGTTTTTTAAAAGAAAAACAGATACCTGTTCAAGGTATTATCTTTAATAATTACACAAAAGAATTTTACGAAGATGATAATATTAAAGTTGTTTTGGAAACTAGTCAAATCAATAATTTTCTTGTTATCCATAATGGAGATATTATAATTCCTGAACAAAATCTTATTTCATTTTTAGAAAAATAAAAGAGGTCAAAAATTTGACCTCTTTTTTATATTATCTATTTTTTAATAAACTTTTTCCAGGGATTCCTGGTTTTGTCATTTCAAAAGGATTTAAAATTATATCTAACTCCTCTTTTGTTAGTAATTTTCTTTCTAAAATCAAATCTACCACTGAAACTCCTGTCTTTATAGATGTCTTTGCTATATCTGCTGCATTTTTGTATCCTATATGTGGATTTAAAGCTGTTATTGTTCCAACACTCATATCAACTAGTTGCTGACATCTCTCTTTATTTGCAGTAATTCCAACTAAACAATTATCTATTAAAGTATTAACTCCATTCTTTAAAATTTCTATCGATTGGAATAAGTTAAAGAACAATACTGGTTCAAATACATTTAACTCTAATTGACCTGCTTCCGCTGCTTTCGTTACTGTCTGATCATTTCCAAATATCTGGAAACAAACTTGATTCATTACTTCAGGAATTACCGGATTTACTTTTCCAGGCATTATTGAAGATCCTGGCTGTTGTTGAGGTAAATTAATCTCTGCCAATCCTGTTTTTGGTCCTGATGCCATTAATCTTAAATCATTTGCCATTTTTGATAAATTTACAGCTGTTACTTTTAATGCTGAAGATAGCCATACAAAACTATCTAAATTTCTTGTTCCATCAACTAAATCATCAGCTTGAACAAAATCAACATTAGTTACCTCAGATAAAATTCTAACAACATCCTCTACATACTTTGTATCAGCATTAATTCCTGTTCCTACTGCAGTTGCACCCATATTAACTGTTTTCAAATCTTCTAAAGCTATCTTTATTCTCTTTATATCTCTAGCTATTGGTTGTGCATAAGCTTTAAATTCTTGTCCTAATCTAATTGGTACAGCATCTTGAAGATGTGTTCTTCCCATTTTTATAACATCATCAAACTCTATGCTTTTATCTAATAAAGTTAGATTTAATCTTTCTAAAGTTCTTAATAACTCTTCAGACATCATTTGTAAAGCTAATTTTCCAGCAGTTGGAATTACATCATTTGTTGATTGTCCATAATTCACATGGTCATTTGGATGAACTTTATCGTATTTTCCAAGTTCTCCTCCTAACATCTCTCCTGCTCTATTAGCTATCACTTCATTCATATTCATATTCATTGATGTTCCAGCTCCACCTTGAATAACATCAGTTATAAACTGATCCATAAATTTTCCTTCTATTATCTCTTCAGAAGCTTTAACTATCGCGTTTAC
Organism: uncultured Cetobacterium sp.; assembly: GCF_947038635.1. Lineage (GTDB taxonomy): Bacteria > Fusobacteriota > Fusobacteriia > Fusobacteriales > Fusobacteriaceae > Cetobacterium_A. Next base: position 3,050 of record NZ_CAMQXC010000053.1, read on the forward strand.
AACATCCTCATCCAGCATTCCTGCCTCTAAGTTTGCTATAGCTGAAGCTTTTTTTACGTACGCTAAAGCTTTAATAAAGTCATTTCCTAATTTATACCCCGTAATATGGAAATTATTTTTTCCTCTTAATGATTGTACTCCATAATAAGCCTCTGCTGGAACTTGTATTGTTCCTATAGAATCACTTTCTAATCTAAACTTTTCCAAATCTTTCACCATCCCTTTATTTTCCCCAGAACACAAAATATCAAAACTATAAAATTTTATTTTCATTTTATTCTTTTTTGAAAATAAACATTTCGTTCTTTATCCGTTCATTCGTGCTTTTATGTTTTAAAGTATACTGTTTTTTTTATAAAAGTCAAGTGTTTTTTATGGTTTTTTTATTTTAGTAATATAAAAGTGTCATCTTTAGTTGTTTCTTCTTTCACTTCAAAATATTCTGGATTCTCAGCCTCTAATTTTTTCAATTTTAAAAGAGTTCTTCCTAGGTGATGCTCTAGCATTCCTCTTAACTTATCAATATCTTTTTTTTCTAGCGCTTCTAAAATTTCTTCATGCTCTTTAACAACTGATATATCACTTGTTTTATTTTTAGCATTTAGAACTCTTACTCTTTGATAATGACCTGTTCCATTCAAGGCTAATTCCCATAATCCAGGAATTCCTGCTTTTTCAAAAATCATCTTATGAAAATCATTATCCATTTTATGAAACTCTAAATAATTACGATTTCCCTCACAGTAAACTCTTTGCATTTTTATATTCGTTCTTAAATCTTCTATAAATTCTTCATCTAAAGCTTCAATGACTCTTTCAAAAGCTGCAGTTTCTAAAGCAACTCTTAACACTTTTGCTTCTAAAACTTTTTGAGCACTGATTTTTGTTACAAATGTCCCTTTTTGTGGAATACTTTCAATTAGTTGGTCATGCTTTAACAATATCAAAGCTTCTCTAATAGGAGTTCTACTCATCCCTAATTTTTCACCTATTACTTTTTCACTTAATTCACTTCCAGGTTTTAAATTTAATTCAAATATATTTCTCTTTAATATTTTATATGCGTAAGCTGAGTTACTATTTTCTCTTGACATTTTTCCTCCTCGTTTATTTTTTCACATTTAATTTCTAAATAATATATCTTTATAATAGAATATACTAGTTAGTTTGTCAAACTCAATATTTCAACAAAAAAAATAGAGGTGATATACACCTCTATTTTCAATTAAAGCTCAAATCCATATGGTAATAATTCTTCCATTGTCATTAGTTTATAATCTTTTTTTAGGTTTCCTAAGATGATCATTGTATCATCATCTGCAAATTCTTTTATAACTTGTCTACATGCTCCACAAGGACTTACTGGCCCTGTTGTGTCTGCAACTACAGTTATTAATTTTATTTTTCTCATACCTTTACTTGCAGCTGCAAAAATTGCACTTCTTTCAGCACAATTTGAAAGTCCATATGATCCATTTTCAATATTAGCGCCTGAAGTTTCATTTCCATTTTCATCTACTAATATTGCTCCAACTTTAAATTTTGAATAAGGAGCATAAGCATTCTCTCTAGCAGCAATAGCTTTATCTATATATTCTAAAATTAATTTTTCATTCAATTCTTTTTTCATATTACTACTCCGCTACACTTTCTAATGCGATTTCAATCATATCTGTTAAAGTTGTTTGTCTTTCTTGAGATGTTGTTTCCTCACCAGTCACTAAAGAATCTGAAATCGTTAATATTGTTAGAGCTTTTGCATTATATTTTGCTGCTATTGTATATAGTGCAGCCGTTTCCATCTCAACACAAAGTACTCCGAATTCTGCCCACTTTTTATAAGATTCAAAGTTATCTCCATAAAACTCATCTGCAGTTAAAACATTTCCACCCTTAACTTCTATTCCTTTTGCTTTTGCAGCTTCAGCTGCTTTCATAAATAATCCAAAATCTGCTGTCGGTGCATAATCTGCTCCACCAAATCTCAATCTATTCATTCCTGATGTTGTTGATGATGACATAGCTAATATTACATCTCTTATTTTAACATCTTCTCTATAAGACCCTGCTGTTCCAACTCTAATTAGATTTTTTACTCCATACTCTCTAATTAATTCATTAACATATATCGAAATTGATGGTACACCCATTCCTGTTCCCTGTACAGAAACTCTTTTTCCTTTATAAGTTCCTGTATATCCATACATTCCTCTAACTTCATTATAACAAACTACATCTTCTAAGAAAGTTTCCGCTATCCATTTAGCTCTCAATGGATCTCCTGGTAATAATACTGTTTCTGCTATTTCTCCTTTTTTTGCTCCTATATGTACACTCATTTTACCCTCCTAATTTTCTTTTTATTTTATTATTTTATCAGCAAAACTTCCTGTTAAATTAGTTTTTCCTAATAAAAGCTCTTCTACAGTTGCAGCTATTGTTGAGAATCCATTTTGAATTCCTAAATCAACATTTTCTTTTAACTTCTTTCCATATACTAATAGTGGAATATACTCTCTTGTATGGTCACTACCTTTATAAGTTGGATCACATCCATGATCTGCTGTTAATATAAGAAGTTCATCCTCTTTTAAATTTTCCATAATTTCTGGAAGATAATTATCAAACTCTTCTAAAGCTAATTTATAACCTTTTGGATCTCTTCTATGTCCATACTTCATGTCAAAATCAACTAAATTTGTAAATATAATTCCTTTTGTATCTTTTTTTAATTCTTCAATAGTTTTTAAAATCCCATCTAAATTATCTTTATTAGTTCCTCTACTTTCAGTTATTCCTACTCCAGCAAATATATCACTAGTTTTTCCAATTCCAATAACATCTAATCCAGAATTTTTAACTCTATCTAGCATACTTTCAATTGGTGGCTCAACTGAATAATCATGTCTATTAGACGTTCTTACAAACTCTCCAACTCTCTTACCAGTATAAGGTCTTGCTATAACTCTCGCCACCGGAGATAGTTCACTACAAATTTCTAAAGCTTTCTTACAAACTGAATAAAGTTCATCTAAAGATATCATATCTTCATTAGCAGCTATTTGAAATACTGGATCAGCTGATGTGTAAACAATCCAAGCGCCTGTTGCTAACTGTTCTTCTCCATATACATCTAAAACATCTGTTCCAGAATACGGTAGGTTACAAAGTACTTTTCTTCCTGTCGCTTTTTCAAATGCTTCTATTGTCTCTTTTGGAAAACCATTGGCATAAGTTGGGAATGCTTTTTCTTGAACAATTCCAGCAATTTCCCAGTGTCCTGTTGTTGTATCTTTTCCCTTTGAAAGCTCAGCAGCTTTTCCATATGCTCCCGCTGCTTTTTCAACTCTGTCCACACCTAGAATTTCAGTTATATTACCTAATCCTAGTTGTTCCATATTCTTTAAATTTAATCCACCTGTTGCAAGAGCTATATTACCTAATGTATTTGTTCCTTCATCTCCAAACTCTTTTGCATCTGGTAAAGCTCCTATTCCAGCACTATCTAGTACTATTAAAGTAACTCTTTCTATTTTTTCCATAACTATACATCTCCTTTTCTATAAGGTAACAAAAGGCTGATCAAAAATGACCAGCCCCTCATTTATTATTTATCGCTTACTTTGATTTCTCCAGCCATTAATTTAGCTTTGATTTCCTCAAATTTAGCTAGTTTATCTGCACCTATAATCTCTTTTGTAAATTCAAAGTTAGTTACTCCAACTCCATTTTCTTTCGCTCCGTAAACAGCTAATCCTGGTACGAATTCACCTTTAGTTAAAGCTTTAACTGTATCAAAAACTCCAACATCAACATTTTTTAACATAGATGTTAAAACTGTTCCTGGTTCAACTGCATCTTGATTTGAGTCAACTCCAATAGCGAATACACCCTTCTCTTTTGCTGCTGCAATAACTCCCATTCCTGTTCCACCAGCTGCATGATATATTACATCTGCACCTTGGTTAATTTCAGAAATTGCATTTTCTTTACCTCTTACTGGATCGTTAAACGGATTTGGTCCTGTTGTATATACAGAGAAGAATTTAACCTTTGGGTTAACATACTCTGCACCTTGCTTAAATCCTACTTCAAATTTCTTAATTAAAGGATTCTCCATTCCTCCAACAAACCCTACTGCATTATTTTTAGTCATTAATCCAGCTATAACTCCAACTAAGAAAGATCCCTCTTCCTCTTTAAATACCATAGACTTTACATTTGGTAAATCTATTACATCATCAATCATTAAAAATTTAGCATCTGGATAATCTGCTGCTACTGTTCTTGCTGATTCTGTCATTTGGAATCCTGTAGCAATTATTAAATCATATCCTGCCTCAGCATACTCTCTTAAGAACTCCTCATCCTCAGCAGGTGATGCTGGCTCTACATATTTAAATTCAATTCCTAACTCTTTTTGTGCCTGCTCTAATCCTCTGTAAGCAGCATCATTAAATGACTTGTCCCCTAATCCTCCAGTAGAAAGAACTATTCCTACTTTAGTTGGTTTCGCTGCAAATAATCCAATTGCTAACATCATTGACATTACAAAAGTAACTATTTTTCTCATTAATACCCTCCTAAATAACTTTATACTAGTAGAATTTTAACATATTATTTACCTAAATCAAAGAAAAATTTACTATTATTTCATCATTTTTCCTAATGTGTATATTAATTCGTCGATTACTTTGTTCTCTTCATTATTTTTTATCCCTGATACAACACACTTTCTCAAATGATTTTCTAAGATTACTTTTGCTATTCCATCTAATGCCGCTTTCGCTGAAGATATTTGATTTAAAACATCATCGCAATAAGCATCCTCTTCTATCATTCTTTTTATTCCTCTAATCTGTCCCTCTACTCTATTAGCTCTGGCAATTAATTTCTTTTTATCACCACAGATTTTATTTGAACAATTATCTTCCATAAATAAATCCTCCTGTTACTATTTAAACCATTTTAATCTTAAAGCATTTGATACAACAGAAACAGAACTCATAGCCATAGCTGCTCCTGCTATCATAGGATTTAATAGATGTCCTGTAAATGGATATAATATTCCAGCTGCCACAGGTATTCCTAATCCATTATAAATAAATGCCCAAAATAGATTCTGTTTTATATTTTTCATTGTTGCTCTACTTAGCTCTATAGCTTTTGGCACATCTTTTATATTCTTACTCATTAAAACTATATCAGCACTTTCTAAAGCTATATCAGCTCCACCACCAACAGCTATTCCAATATCTGCTTGAGTCAATGCTGGAGAATCATTTATTCCATCTCCTACCATCGCAACTTTTTTACCTGCAATTTGAAGTTTTTTTATTTGAGAATATTTTTGTTCAGGTGAAACCTCTGCTATTACTCTCGTAACTCCAACTTCTTTGGCTATAGCTTTAGCTGTTCTTTCATTGTCACCAGTTAACATTATAACATCAATTCCAATATTTTTTAACTCTTCAATTACATTTTTAGAACTTTCTCTTACTTTATCTGCTATAGCTATCATACCTAAATATGTATCTTTAGCAGCTATGTATATCACTGTTTTTCCTTGGTCGAAAAGTTCTTCTCCCTCTTTTATGTGTTCATCTATATTTACAGAATATCTATCCATTATTTTTTTATTTCCTACAATTACTTCTACATCTCCAACAGGTGTGTCCTCTAAAGTTCCTGTCACTCCCTCTCCTGTTATAGAATTAAAGCTCCTTACACTAAACATATCTAACTTTCTTAAATTAACCTCTCTTATAACTGCATCAGCTAATGGATGTTCTGAGTTTTGCTCTAAACTTCCAACAACTTTTAAAAGTACATTTTCCTCTAGTCTATTTGAAAGTATATTTGTCACTGTTGGTTTTCCAACTGTTATTGTTCCTGTTTTATCAAATACAACAGTATCAACTTTACATGTTTTTTCTAAAGCTTCTCCTGATTTTATTAAAATTCCTAATTCTGCACCTCTACCTGTTCCAACCATTATAGCTGTAGGAGTTGCCAAACCTAATGAACAAGGACAAGCTATTACTAAAACAGATATTAATATAGTTAATGCAAATACACTTGGCGTAGCATTTAAAGCTACTAATCCTAAACTACCTACAATATACCAAATTAAGCTAGATATTACAGCTATCCCTATAACTATTGGTACGAAATAACTTGATATTATGTCAGCCATTCTTGCTATTGGAGCTTTTGAACCTTGAGCATTTTCAACAAGTCTTATTATTCTTGAAAGAGTTGTATTCTCACCTGTTTCAGTAACTTTTACTTTCAAGCTTCCTGTTCCATTTATTGTTGCACCATAAACTTTACTTCCATCTATTTTTTTCACAGGAATACTCTCTCCTGTCAGCATAGCTTCATCAACACTAGAAATTCCATCTACAACAACACCATCTGTAGGTATAGATTCTCCTGGTTTAATTAGAAGAACATCGCCTACTTCTACCTCTTCAATATCTACAGTTACTACTTTCCCGTTTCTAAAAAGATTTGCTCTTTTACTTTGTAGTCCCATCAGCTTTTTAATAGCCTCTGATGTTTTTCCTTTGCTTACATTTTCTAAATATTTACCCAAAGAAATCAATGCAATTATCACTACACCTGATTCATAATAAAGATTATGAACAAATTGAATATCACCTTCATATATTTTAAGTGTTCCATAAAGACTATATATAAAAGCTGCTCCTGTTCCTAAAGCTATTAGAGAATCCATACTTGGAGCTTTTGATTTTAACTTTTTAAATCCTGATATATAAAAATCTCTTCCAACATAAACAACTGGTATTGAAAGAATCAATTGAGTCATTGCAAAAAGCAATGGATTCACATCATAATGAATTATATTTGGAACTGGTAATCCTATCATACTACCCATAGATATATAAAATATTATTGCCCCAAATATTATTGCCACTAAAAATTCATTAAACTCTTTTTTTAATTCTAACTTTTTCTCCTCAGCTCTTTTATCAACAACTTCCTCTGTTATCCTCTCTCCAGTATATCCAAACTTACCTATTAAATGGAAAATTTCTGATAGTTTTACTATAGTCGAATCATAAACAACTGTCGCTTTTTCTGTAGCTAAGTTAACAACTACTGAATCTACACCTTTTATTCCTGAAACAATCTTCTCCACTGTTCCAACACAACTTTGACAATGTAATCCTTTTATAATAAATGTAACTGTCTTTAAATCCTTAATCTCATCTAAACTATAACCTAAAGGTACTATTTTATTTTTCATCTCTTCTTCTTTTATTATTTTTTCATCAAACTTTACAAATAACTCCTCAGTTGCTAAATTTACTCTAGCTTCTTCAACTCCATTTGTTGATTTTAATATTTTTTCAATTAAAGCTACACAACTTTGACAAGTTACGTTTCCAACTCTATATCTTTTTTCCACTTTAAACACCTCCTGTTTTATAGGGTACACCCCTATAGTATGATAATAGCATATTAATAAAAAAAAATCCACTTTTTTTAGTGGATTTTTACTTTTCTAATTCAACAGTTACTTTTAATCTTTTCAGACCTGTTTGAATAGCTTTTATTTTAAATTTACTGATACCTTTAATTTCTAAAAGTTCTTCAGTTGAAGCTTCTTGAATCTTAGATAAATTACCATAGTTATTTACTATTTTATCTATATCTCTCTTTGTTAATTTTGTTATTTTATCTAAAATTCTATATCCTTTTGGTGTTACTCTATTTCCTAAAGCTGAATATGTTTTTCCATAGTCTAAAACTGCCGATAATTTTTCTAACTCTTTCAATTCATCATCTGTCAATTTAGATAATCTATCTGTTATTTCATCTAAATCAAAAGGCGCATTAGAATAATTCCAATAATCTCTTAAGAAATCCTCTTTTTCACTTTCAATATCCTGAATTAAATCGTTTAGATGTAATCTAACAAGTCTTCCATCTACTCCTAGTTCAGTCATATAGGCATTCATCTCCTGGAATATTCTTGTTACTTTTTCAAATCTTTGAAGCACAACAGTTACCTCATATAGTGTTACTAAATCATCTAATTCAAGAATTGTTAAGTTTCCTAAAGCTTTATCTAAAACAAAACGATAACGTTCTAAAGTATTAAGTCCTTGAGAAGCTTCTCCCATTAAGTCTGAAGTACTTCTAAGTCTATGCTTCATTTCACCTTTATATATTGTTACAACTTTTTTTCTTTCTGATACTGCTATAACTAGCTTATCAGTTTGTTTTGCTACTCTTTGGGCTGTTCTATGTCTTGTTCCACTCTCATTTGTTGAAAATCTCATACTTGGTTGTAAGTGCACATTTGCAGAGTGTATTCTTGTTATATCAGAGTCTAATATTATAGCTCCATCCATTTTACAAAGTTCAAATAGTTTTTCTGGTGTATATTCACAATTTATTTCAAATCCACCATCCATTATTTTTTGAACTTCAGAATCTAAACCGACAACTATTAAAGCTCCCATTTCACCATCTAAAACGTTATATATCCCCTCTCTTAACTTTGTCCCTGGAGCCAAAAGAGAAAGAATCTCTAAGAATTCTGGGTTATTCATCTTTACTCATCCTCTCTAAAAATTCTTCTAAATTTTTTAAATATATTATTTTTAATTTATAACTATTTTTTTCAATCTCTTTTCTATTAGCTTCAGGAACATATACACCTTTAAACCCAAGTTTTTCGAGCTCTCTTAATCTTCTATCTATAAAAAATGCTTTTCTGATTTCACCTCTTAACCCCAACTCTCCTATAGCTGCTACTTTTTGACTAATAGCCACGTTTCTATATAAAGAAACAATTGATATAAGAGCTCCTAAATCAGCTGCTGGATCATTTATAGAAAGTCCACCTGGTATATTTATAAAAAGATCTTTCATCCCCAAATGTAATCCCATTCTTTTTTCTGCAATTGCTGTTAATATTTGCATTCTATTTCTATCAAACCCTTGAACAATTCTTTTTGGAATTCCAATAGTGCAATCAGTAAGTAGTGTTTGTATTTCTAAAAGAAAAACTTTAGTTCCTTCTAATACTGGTACCACCATACTCCCTATATTCTTTTCATCTCTTTCACTTAAAAAAAACTCTGACGAATTTTTTACTTCGTGTATCCCTGTATCTTCCATACTAAATACTGCTAACTCATTTGTAGATCCAAATCTATTCTTCAAACTTCTCAATATTCTATAAAAAAGTCCTTCTTCTCCTTCAAAATGAAATACGGCATCTACCATATGTTCAAGTAGTTTTGGTCCAGCTACCTTTCCATCTTTTGTTATATGACCAACTATAAAAAATGAAACATCATTTTTTTTAGCAAGTTCAATTATTTTTAAAGTACATTCTCTTATTTGAGTTGGTGTTCCTGGAATAGAGTCTACCTCTGAATTATACAGTGTTTGAATAGAATCAACAATAACTATTTTAGGTTTTTTTGTAATAACATACTCATATATACTTTGGATATCAGTTTCAGACATCAAATATAAATTTTCTGAATAAATTCCAAGCCTTTCTCCTCTAGATTTTATTTGAGCAGGAGACTCCTCTCCAGACACATATAAAACATCTCCATACTCTGTATATTCTTTAGCTGTTTGTAAAAGAAGTGTTGATTTTCCAATACCTGGATTTCCAGTTATTAATACAACTTCACCCTTTACTAATCCTCCACCTAAAATCCTATCAAATTCAGAAATTTTAGTTTTATATCTAAAGTTTTTTTCTAATTGTACATTGGCAAAAGATACTACCTTTTCCTGTATGTTAACAAGGGAATTTGTAGATGACTTTATACTTTTGGCTGCAATTGGTGAAATTTCAATCTCTTCTTCAAAAGTTCCCCATTCTCCGCAACCATCACATTTACCCATCCACTTTATCGTTTTAAATCCACACTCACTACATACATAAAAACTCTTCGCCTTTGCCATTTTTACTCCTCAAATCTTTTTTTTATCTTTTCTATTACAAATTCATCTAAGTAATTATCTAATTTTCCTTTATATAATGCTAATTCTCTAACAACTGAAGAGCTCACATATAAATATTCTTTTGATGCCGGAATAAAAACTGTTTCAATTTCACCATTTGAAATATCATAATTTCCATATGCCAATGACAATTCATACTCGTAATCAATAACTGCTCTTAGTCCTCTAATTATATATTTACACCCTATCTCATTCATATAGTTAGCCAAAAGACCACTATGCTCAACTACTTCTATATTTTTTATATCTTTTAAAACTTCCTCTACCATCTCTTTACGCTCTTCTAAAGAAAACAAAGTTTTTTTTGCACTATTATTTAAAACTGCAACAATTAATTTATCACACATTTTACTTGCTCTTTTTATTATCTCTTTATGACCTTTTGTTATTGGATCAAACGTCCCCGAGTATAAAGCTAATTTCATCCTACACCTAACTTTCTAATAGTATTTCGTAATCTTTTAGTAAATCTCTATTTTTTGTTGTTATCTCTATAGTTTTTCCAGAAGCCTGTAAAAGAGATTTAATAAAATCAAAATATATCTCCTCTATTTTTTCTTTAACTGAGGATTTTGTTATTATTTTTACATTTTTTATATCTTTTTCATGAACTATATCTTTT
>NZ_CAMQXC010000054.1 GCF_947038635.1 uncultured Cetobacterium sp.
AGGTATTTTAGCTATAGATTCAATGTTCCCAATTGGTAAGCTTTAGTAAGTGATCTAACAGTAAGTAAATTAATTCCTATAGAAAGAGCTGAGGGAAGTGAGAATAAAGCTTATATATTTGAGCCGTCTCCAGAAGAGATTTTATCATCTTTATTACCAAAGTATCTAAATATAGAGTTATATAAAGCTTTATTAGATAATACTGCAAGTGAGCATTCTGCAAGAAAAAATGCAATGAAAAGTGCAACGGATAACGCTGAAGATATGATAAAGGGATTAACTTTAGAATATAATAGAAGAAGACAAGCGTCAATAACTCAAGAGATATCTGAAATTGTTGGTGGAGCAGCAGCGTTAAATTAAGAATAATGAGGAGGCAATAGTGGAAAACAAAGGTACCCTTACCCAAATAATAGGTCCTGTTGTAGACGTTATGTTCAATGATAGATTGCCTGGAATTTACAACGCTTTAAAAGTAAAAGGTGAAGACGGAAAAGAGTTAGTTCTTGAGGTTCAGCAACACCTAGGAAATAACGTTGTAAGAACAGTAGCAATGGACGCTACTGAGGGTCTACAAAGAGGAATGGAAGTAATAGATACAGGATCAGCTATAACAGTTCCAGTAGGAAAAGCTGTTTTAGGAAGAATTCTAAATGTTTTAGGAGAGCCAGTTGACGAAGCTGGACCAGTAACAACAGAGGAGCATTTACCTATACATAGAGAAGCTCCAAACTTTGATGAGCAAGGAACAGAAGTAGAAATATTCGAAACTGGAATTAAGGTAATTGACCTTCTTGCACCATACATCAAAGGTGGAAAAATAGGTCTATTTGGAGGAGCTGGAGTAGGAAAAACAGTTCTAATAATGGAGCTTATCAACAACATTGCTAAAGGACACGGAGGATTATCTGTATTCGCAGGTGTTGGAGAAAGAACAAGAGAAGGAAGAGACTTATATGATGAGATGAGAGAATCAGGAGTTATTGATAAAACATCTCTAGTATATGGACAGATGAATGAGCCGCCTGGAGCAAGATTAAGAGTTGCTCTTACTGGACTAACAGTAGCGGAAAACTTTAGAGATAAAGAGGGACAAGACGTTCTTCTATTTATAGATAACATATTCAGATTTACTCAAGCTGGAGCGGAAGTTTCTGCCCTATTAGGAAGAATACCTTCAGCAGTTGGATACCAACCAACACTAGCTTCAGAAATGGGTAAATTACAAGAGAGAATTACATCAACTAAGTCAGGATCAATAACGTCAGTTCAAGCTGTTTACGTACCAGCGGATGACCTTACTGACCCAGCACCAGCGACTACATTCGCTCACTTAGATGCTACAACAGTTCTTTCAAGAAGAATTGCATCTCTAGGAATATATCCAGCAGTTGACCCTCTAGATTCAACTTCAAAAGCGCTAGATCCAGCAATAGTTGGAAACGAGCACTATACGGTTGCTAGACAGGTTCAAGAGATATTACAAAGATATAAAGAACTTCAAGATATCATTGCAATCCTAGGAATGGACGAGTTATCTGACGAAGATAAACAAACAGTTTCTAGAGCAAGAAAAATCGAGAGATTCTTCTCACAACCATTCTCAGTTGCTGAGCAATTTACAGGAATGGAAGGGAAATATGTTCCAGTAAAAGAGACAATAAGAGCTTTCAAAGAGATTATCGAAGGTAAGCACGATGCTCTTCCTGAACAAGCATTCCTTTATGTTGGAACAATTGAGGAGGCAATAGCTAAGGGAAGAGACCTTATGAAGGGAGCTGAGTAATTATGGCAAACTCTTTTAAGCTAGAGCTAGTAACTCCATTATCAAAGATATTATCTGAAGAGGTAAACTTTGTTATGCTAAGAACAACAGAGGGAGATATGGGTATATTACCTAACCACTCACCTTTTGTTGCTGGATTAGCTACTGGAGAGATGAAAGTTAGAAATAATGGGCAAGAAAAGTTTTACTATGTTTCAGGTGGATTTGTAGAAATCTCTGATAATATTGTGACAATTCTAGCAGATGAAGCTATGGATGTTAAAGATATAGATCTAGAAGCTGCAAGAAAAGAAGCTCAAATTGCTAAAGAAAAGTTAGAAAAAATAGCTGAGGATATTGATATCGCTAATGTTCAAAAGACATTAACTCAAGCATTAACTAAAGTTAAATTAGCAGAAAAAATGTTATAAAAAAATGACCCGATTAGAATTTCTAATCGGGTTTTTTTATTAAAATTTTAAATATAAAATAATTATTTTCAATTTTTAAATCGAAGTTAAGTCGATGTAACTCTAAAATCTTTTTAACTAAAGATAATCCAAGACCACTTCCCTCAGTATTTTTATCTAAAGCATTTTCTCCTCTTTGAAAAGGTTCAAATAAATCAGTAGTTTTTTTGGTAATCTCAGTGGTGATAATATTTTTAAAAATAAGAGTGTCGTTCTCTAAAAATATTTCTACATCAGATTCATCAGGGGAATATTTTAACATATTTTGAACTAAATTATTTATAGCAATTTTTAATAAATTATAGTCACCACTTACCTCTACATTTGAAAAGTTAGTAATAACATTAATATTTTTTTCAAATTCAATATAATCAAATTGTTCTAATGAATTTTTAATCATATTTTCTAAATTTATTTGTTGTGTTATCAATTTATAATCAGGAGAATTTATTTTAGAAAGAGTTAATAAGCTCTCTGTTAAAGTCCTCATTTCTAAAGATTTTTCAAGCATAGTTTTATAATATTCTTTTTTTCTTTCACTAGGAACATTATCTCGAGCTAATGCTTGAGAATATAGACAAAGAACTGAAATTGGTGTTTTTAGTTCATGAGATGCATTAGAAACAAAAAGTTTTAAATTTTCAATAGCAAAAGATAGCTCTTTAGACATCTCATTTAAACTTTGAGCGAGTTCTTCAAGCTCATCACCACTAGATAATTGAATACTATCTGGATATTCTAATCTGGCAATTTTTTTAGCACTATTTTTTAAGTACATGATATTTTTATTTATTTTTTTTGAAAATATTGATACAAGAATACCGCTTACAAATAAAGAGAAAAAAGCAGTAAAAATATTAAAAAGAAAAATATCATGAATATGTTTTGCAATAACAGCCATGGAGCTTCGAATGCTTAACATATAACCATTATTTAATTTTTCATAATAACGAATAAACATAACTCCAGATGTACCATCAGCCTCACCTATTTTAAATATCGATTCATTTAATTTTAAAGAGTTATAAATTTTTTTATTGTTATTCATATGTGAACGATTATTCTGCATAAAATTTAAATCAATTTTAACTCCAAAGTTATCTTCAGCAAAATAGATATAATTTTCAAGCTTATCTCTATCATCGACTAGTTTAACAATATTATTTCTAATTTCAATAATACTTTGTTTTTTTCTGTAAATATAAAATTTATCTAGAAAAAAAGAGTTAAAAATAAAACTGGTAATTATAGTTAAAAAAACTATCCCTATTGTTAATAGGAATAGTTTTTTAAAGAAGTTCAGTTTTATTGGGAAATTAATCTGTTTTAAAGACATAACCAACTCCTCTTACACTTTTAATATAGTTATCACAACTTCCAAGTTTTTTTCTTAATCGTTTGACAATAGTATCTACTGCTCTCTCGTCACCAAAAAATTCAAATCCCCAAACTTCATTAAGTAAAGTTTCACGAGAAAAAATTATATTTTGATTTCTTAAAAAGAACTCTAAAAGCTGTGCTTCTCTTCGAGGAAGAATATTACTCTCTTCAGGAGTATCAAGCTTAAAAGTATTAAAGTCAAAAGTGATATCTCCAATTTTAAAAAATGTATCATTACTAAGTTTAAATAATTTTTTTAACTTAATAATGAGAAGCTTAGGAGTAAATGGCTTTGTTATATAGTCATCTGCTCCTAATTCAAGTCCTTTAATTTCATCAAACTCACTATCTCTAGCAGTAACCATAATTATAGGTATTTGAGACAATGCCTTCAATTTTTTACAAATCTCCCATCCGTTCATACCTGGAAGATTTATGTCTAATAATATAAGATCAGGTTTCTCTTTATAGAAATAATCAATTGCTTCATCACCTCTGTAAGCTATAACAGTTTCAAATCCCTCATTTTTTAAAGAGTCTGAAATAACTGTAGCAAGTGATTTTTCATCTTCAACAATAAGAACTTTCTTCATAATTTAAATCCTTAGCTATTTTTGTGTTCAAAAATAACGTCAATAGGAGTACCTTCAAATCCAAAAGATTCTCTTAATTTATTTTCAATATATCTACCATACGAGAAGTGAACCAACTCAGGGTAGTTACAGAAAAGAACAAATCTAGGTGGTGCAGTAGAGATTTGTGTAGCATAATTTATTTTAACTACTCTACCTTTTCTTGTAGGTGGATTATTCATGATGATAGCATCACTTATAACAGTGTTTAATAATCCAGTTGAGATTCTCTTATTATATTCAGCAAATACAGCTTCTGCATGCTCTAATAACTTAGTTGTTCTTTGTCCTGTTAAAGCTGATACGAATTCAATTGGTGCATAAGATAAGAATGGTAATTCAGCGTAAAGCTCTTCTCTCATCTTTTTCATAGTATCATTTTTCTTATCTGGAATAGTATCCCATTTATTTATAACTATGATAATTGGCTTTTTCTCTTCATAAGCAATACCAGCAATTCTTTTATCTTGCTCAGTTAATCCTTCGCTTCCATCAATCATCCAAATACATACATCCGCTCTTTTTATAGTTTTAATAGCTCTTAAAACAGAATAGTACTCTAAACTTTCTTCAACTTTAGATTTTCTTCTGATACCAGCAGTGTCTATAAGGATGTATCTGTTACCATCAAATTCAATAGCCGTATCAATAGCATCTCTAGTAGTACCAGCTATATTACTAACAATAGTTCTTTCTTCTCCTGATAATCTATTAACAAGAGATGACTTTCCAGCATTTGGTCTACCGATAATAGCTAATTTAAGACCCTCTTCCTCTTCATACTCTTCAACTGTTTGATCAATAATATCTACTACTAAATCTAACATGTCTCCAAGGTTTACTTTATGCTCTCCTGAAATAGGAATTAAATGCTCAAATCCTAATCCCCAGAAATCATAAACATCATCTTGTTGAGCTTGGAAATTATCAATTTTATTAACACAAAGGATAACAGGTTTTTTCTTTTTTCTTAAAAGGTAAGCAACCTCTTCATCTAATGGGTTTAAACCATTTTTACCATCTACAACGAATAAAATAACGTCAGCTTCATTCATTGCAACTTCAGCTTGTTGTTTTATTTTAGTCATCATAAAATCATTATTTCTAGGCTCAAGTCCTCCAGTATCAACTAGAACAAACTCTTTTCCAGCCCACTCAGTTTCTCTATATAGTCTATCTCTTGTAACTCCTGGTTGGTCATCAACGATAGCTACTCTATCTCCAACCAATTTATTAAATAGTGTCGATTTTCCAACATTTGGTCTTCCAACGATTGCAACAATAGGTTTCAATTTTAATACCTCCTAGTTTTATTTGTTTGAGTGATAATATCTTTTTGTTTTTGTTTTTTACCGTTATCCTTTTCAACAAATATTTTTTTATTGTTAAGTGGATTCATTTCAGTATAATACATAAGTGTAGAATAAGTTGATGGAGTAGGAGTAAAAATTTGTACCTGCTCTGGACTTATTTTTAGTTCAGAGGATGCGAATCTTTTTAAATCTAACATATCTTTTTCGTTACACCCTGGGTGAGCAGCAATTAAATAATAAGTTAAAAACTGTTTTTTATCATGTTTTTTATTTAGTTCATAGAAACGATTTTTAAACTCTTTTAAAATGCTTTTTCCCTGTTTTCCCATAAGAGAAAGAATTTTATCCTCTGTATGCTCAGGAGCAATTTTCATCTGTCCTGAAATATGGTCTTTGATAAGTTCTTCAAGATATCTATCACCAGACTTATTATCATCTAAAATCATATCATATCTAATTCCAGATGCAATAAATATTTTTTTAATTTTATCTATTGATTTTAACTTCTTCAAAAGAGAAATTTGTCTAGAATGATCAAGTTTTAAAGCTGGGCAAGTTTCAGGATAAAGACATCTTTTATGAGAACAAGCTCCATGATTTAATTTCTTAGTACACTCAAGACCGTACATATTAGCAGTAGGACCACCTACATCAGATATATTTCCTTTAAATCCTTTTGAATTAGCTATATTTGTAACCTCTTTAACGATAGAGTCTTCACTTCTAGAAATAACGGTTCTTCCTTGATGAACAGCAATCGCACAGAAGTTACACTCTCCATAACATCCTCTATGTGTAGTAACAGAGTATTTTATAGTGTCTAGAGCTTTAACATGTCCATCTTTTTTATAATAAGGATGAACGTCTCTTTCAAAATCTAACCCATAAATATCATCCATCTCTTGAGAAGTAAAATTCTCACAAGGAGGATTTTGAATAAAATATCTATCGGCATTTTTTTGATAAATTCCCTTAGCAGTTATAGGATCGCAATTATGATAGAAAAGTTCGAAAGCTTTTACAAAGTTTTCTTTTTTTTCAACACATTCTTCAAAACTTGGGAGAGCTAAATAGCCTTCTTTTGGTTCTTTTGAAATGTAACCTATACCTCTAATGTTTTTCCAATCTGTTTTATTTTTTAATGCATTAGCTAATTCAAGCATAGATTTTTCTCCCATACCATAAGAAAGAATATCAGCTTTAGCATCAAAAATAATAGGACGTCTTAATGAGTTACTCCAATAGTCATAATGAACCACTCTTCTAAGACTAGCCTCTATTCCCCCTAATACAATGGGAACAGGACTATTTTTAAAGAAACGACGAATCAGATTTGTATACTGAATAGTAGCT
Organism: uncultured Cetobacterium sp.; assembly: GCF_947038635.1. Taxonomy (GTDB): domain Bacteria; phylum Fusobacteriota; class Fusobacteriia; order Fusobacteriales; family Fusobacteriaceae; genus Cetobacterium_A. The sequence goes on from NZ_CAMQXC010000054.1 coordinate 6,914, forward strand.
CTGTCAGGTCTTTTATTATTAATTCCACCTGGAGTAAAATCGTCACTTTTTCTTCTTTTTTTTACAGCAGTATAGTTAGCAACCATTGAATCTACACAACCAGCAGAAACTGCCCAATATAAATTGGGAGCTCCTAATCTAGTTATATCTTTATCAGAATTAATATCTGGTTGAGCAATTACTCCTACTTTAAAACCATGCTTAACTAACCATTTACCGATAATAGCAGTACCGTTATAAGAAGTATCTAAATAGGTATCTCCAGATACAAGTATTATATCTAAAGAGTCCCAACCTAATTTTTTAACTTCTTCCATTGTAGTAGGTAGAAACATTTAAAATCACACTCCTTGAGAAGCAGCCATTAAGAAAGGAACAACTTGTTTCTTTCTAGATACAACACCATCAACCCATGCCGTATTATTAGTTAAAGTTGTATGGAATCCTCTTTCAACAAGTGTCGGCTCACCAACAACAAGGAGCATAGACCCAGCTTTAACGATATCTGTAATAACTAGCACAGATAATTGATAATCATTTTTAGCATTTGTTTCAGCCATTGCTTTTTCAAGAGAAGCTTGTTGATCTAATACACCTTTAACATCAACAGTATTAACTTGAGAAATAGCTAGCTTTACACCATTCATAGAGAACTCTTTTTGATCCATAGTTAAAATCTCTTCAGGAGTTTTATCAGAAAGAGATGTACCTGCAATAAGCATATCCATACCATAAGCTTCATAGTTTTCTATACCAGATATAGCAGCCAGTTCTTTTACAACTTGGATATCTTTTTCTGTACAAGTAGGAGATTTAAATAGTAGTGTATCAGATAGAATAGCACTTAACATTAAACCAGCAATCTCTTTTGGTGGTACAATACCAGCTTCTTTATATAAACCATAGATAATTGTACAAGTACATCCAACAGTTTCGGCATTTATTTTAACAGGTTCGTTCGTTTCAAAGTTACCGAACTTGTGGTGATCAACAACTTGAATTATTTTAGCATCTTTTAAACCAGCAACTGATTGAGCAGCTTCATTATGGTCAACTAAAACAACATTTTTTCTAGTAAAATTGATTAAGTTTTTTGTTCTTATAGTACCATAAACTTCACCATTTTTATCAACAACTGGGAAGTTTGTTTGTGTAGATTCTTTCATAATATCTTTAATATCAACTAAATAATCATCTGTTGAGAATGAATAGAATTTTTCATGATTCATTATTGATAATATTGAAACTGATTGAGATATTAATGGTATTGTTTTAAATAAAGATTTATTAACTCTTAATATAGGAGTTTTAGAATCTCTAGGTAAAATAACGTCATCTTTATCACAACAAAGAATAATCATATTAACACCTAAGTCAATTAAATCATCGATAGAATCAAGTAGTGTAGTAGTAATAACAATATCACCAGCTGCGATGTTTCTGTACTCACTTACACCTTTTAAGCTAGCTTCTATTTTACCACATGGATATTCTCCACTGATAACTTCTCCCTCTAAAACATCTTTTAAATTTTCATAAGTTGTATAGTATTTAGAAAATAATTCAGAATAATCAATGTTTAAGTAAGCATTAGCAATATCCGAAACATGAATCATTCCTCTTAAGTGGTTCTTACTATTAACAACAGGTAAACTAGAGAAATTCTCTTCTGTCATTATCTCTAAAGCTCTTCTTAATGAATCTTTATGATTAATAGTTTTTTTCTCAACACGAGTTAAATCTGATATTTGAGCACTTACCGTTGAAAGTAGTTTTGGTGCATCTATATTAAAGCTTTTTAAAACAAATTCAGTTTCCTTACTAATGTTTCCTAATCTACAAGCTTGAGCAGATTCTCCTTTTAATTCTTTTAGTCTAGCTAATGAAATAGCTGAACAGATTGAATCTGTATCTGGATTTCTGTGTCCAAAAATTAAAATTGGTTCCATGTAAAATACTCTCCTTTTTCTTTATAAGTCTATTTATTATTCTATCATTTTTTTGAAAATAGAACAACAAAATCTTTACTTTTCTTATAAAAAAACATAAATATTAAATAGAGTGTAGTAGAATCTGGAAAATATACTGTTATTGTGATAAAATATATTAAAAGTTTTTTGAAAATTCAAAAGAGGTGAAGTTATGAAATTAGTGGATACACATTGTCATTTAGACAATGAAAAATTCGATGAAGATAGATTAGAAGTAATAGAAAGAATAAAAGAAAATTTAGAGTTTTGTGTAAATATAGGATATGACCTAGTTAGTTCTAAAAAAAGTTTAGAGTTAGCCAAAGAATATGATTTTATATACGCTGTAATAGGAGTTCATCCAATTGATATAGCTGAGTATGATGAAGAGGTTGAAAAAGAACTTGAGCTTTTAGGAAAAAATCCAAAGGTTGTAGCCATTGGTGAGATAGGATTAGATTATCATTGGATGACAGAACCTAAAGAGATTCAGCAAGAGAGATTCAAAAGACAATTAGAACTTGCTGAAAGATTAAATAAACCAGTTGTTATTCATACAAGAGATGCTATGGAAGATACTGTTAATATTTTAAAAGATTATCCAAATATAACTGGAGTTATTCACTGTTATCCAGGGTCTTTAGAAACAGCAAAGCAATTAGTTGATAGGTTTTACTTAGGAATTGGTGGAACTTTAACTTTTAAAAATAGCAAAAAAGCAGTTGAAGTTGTAAAAGATATTCCTTTAGATAGAATAGTTATTGAAACTGATTGTCCATATTTAACTCCAGAACCTTTCAGAGGAAAAAGAAATGAACCTATTTATGTTGAATATGTAGCAAAGAAAATAGCTGAAATAAAAGAGATTAGTGTTGAAGATGTTACAAAAATAACTACAGAAAATGCTAAAAAGCTATATAGAATAGGTTAGAATATGGCTATGAAATTTGTAGGAATAGGAAATGATATTGTAGAAATAGAAAGAATATCAAAAGCTATTGAAAAAAATGGTTTTAAAGAGAGGGTTTTTACATTAAAGGAGATAGCTCAAATAGAGGAAAAAGGAAATAAGGTAGAGAGTTATGCAGGAAGATTTTCAGCTAAAGAAGCTATATCTAAAGCTTTGGGAACTGGAGTAAGAGGGTTTAATCTTGTAGATATAGAGATTTTAAATAACTCTTTAGGAAAACCTGAGGTAACTTTAAAAGGGAATTTAGAAAATAAAAATGATAAATTTATAGTAGATATATCAATATCTCATTGTAAAGAGTATGCAACAGCTGTTGCAATAATAATGGAAAGAGAGGTAAAATGAAAGAGTTTTATCAAGAGTTAGATAATTACATAGAAAATTTAGAAGATAAAAAAAATGATTATAAGGTTTTATCTTTTGTTGTAGATGAGTTAGGATATTTACCAGATGAAGTTTTAAATTATATAGCTAAAAAAATGGATATTTTTCCATTTTCACTAGAAAGCACAATAAAATTTTATCCTAAGTTACAAAAGGCAAGAACTAAAAACTATGTTCAAATTTGTACAGGAAGAAATTGTGTTCAACCTGGTTTAAAAGAGAAACTAGTAGAATTAAAATCAGAAGTTGATTTTCCAATAGAGGAGAGACACTGTTTAGGAAGATGCGGAAAGGGTAGTGCTCTAAAGATTAATGAGGAGTATTATTCGTATAAAACATTAGAAGAATTAGAAAAGTTATTATTAAATTTAAAGTAAATATTAGGAGGAGTTTTTAATGGATATTTTGGAATTAAAAAGAGAATATAACCAGTTTAAAAATCAAATAGATGCTATAAGGGGGTCTCTTTGACTTAGATGGTAGAAGAGAAAAGATTGCCACTTTAGAGAAAAAAACACTAGAGGATGGTTTTTGGAATGATAAACTTACTAGTGGAAAAATAATAAAAGAGATGAACGAAGAAAAAGATATTGTAAAAGAGTTTGAATCTATAGAGAATATGTTTTTTGATGAAGAAGTTTTGATAGATTTTGTTTCTATGGGAGAAGAAGATTTTGCTGATGAGTTAGAGGAGAAGCATAATAAACTTATGCATATGATTGATAACTTTGATACTAAGATGCTTTTAGATGGAGAGTACGATAGCAATAATGCTATAGTTACAATTCATTCAGGAGCAGGAGGAACAGAGGCTTGCGATTGGGCTGATATGCTTTATAGAATGTATATGAGATGGTTTAATACTAGAGGATTTAAAGTAACAGAGATGGATTACATGGCAGGAGATTCTGTAGGAATAAAATCAATTACTCTTTTAGTTGAAGGAACGAGAGCATATGGATATTTAAAAGGTGAAAAAGGAGTTCATAGACTTGTAAGAATATCACCTTTTGATGCTAATAAAAAGAGACATACATCATTTGCATCTGTTGATATAATGCCAGAAGTTGATGATACAGTTGAGATAACAATAGATTCAGGAGATTTAAGAATAGATACATATAGAGCCTCAGGAGCGGGAGGTCAACACGTAAATATGACTGACTCAGCAGTTAGAATAACTCATATTCCAACAGGAGTAGTTGTAACTTGTCAAAGAGAAAGATCTCAGTTAAGCAATAGAGAAACTGCTATGAAACTTTTAAAATCAAAACTTTTAGAGCTTGAGATGAAGAAAAAAGAGGAAGAGTTGAAAAAAATTCAAGGTGAACAAAGTGATATAGGTTGGGGAAATCAAATTAGATCATATGTATTCCAACCTTATACAATGGTAAAGGATCATAGAACGGGAGTGGAGTCAGGAAACATAAGAGCTGTTATGGATGGAGACATTGATGACTTCATAAATGGGTATCTAAGATGGTCAAAAAATAAAAACTAGTAAGTAATCTTGAAATTATTATCTATATGGATTATAATATAGGGTACAAATTACAAAAAAGGGAGAGATTATAATGGAAAGAAGAGTAAGAACAAGAATCGCGCCTTCTCCAACAGGAGATCCACACGTAGGAACAGCTTACATTGCGTTATTCAACTTAGCTTTTGCTTATAAAAATGGTGGAGACTTTATATTAAGAATAGAGGATACTGACCAAAATAGATACACAGAGGGATCAGAGCAGATGATATTCGATGCTTTAAAATGGCTAGGATTAGATTATGCAGAAGGTCCAGATGTAGGAGGACCAGTAGGACCTTATAGACAATCAGAGAGATTCCACTTATATGGAGAGTACGCACATAAATTAGTTGAAAAAGGTGAAGCATATTACTGCTTCTGTACTCAAGATAGATTAGAAAAGTTAAGAGAAAGACAAAAAGCTATGGGAAAAGCTCCTGGGTATGATGGACATTGTAGATCTCTTTCTAAAGAGGAAATTGAGGCTAAGTTAGCAGCTGGTGAAGAGTATGTAATCAGACTTAAAATGCCTTATGAGGGAGAAACTATAATAAAAGATAGATTAAGAGGAGATATTGTTTTTGAAAATAATAAAATAGATGATCAAGTTTTATTAAAAGGCGATGGATTCCCAACTTATCACTTAGCAAATGTTGTAGATGATTATTTAATGAATATTACTCATGTAATTAGAGCTGAAGAGTGGATTGCATCTACACCAAAACATATTCAATTATATAAAGCATTTGGATGGCAAGAGCCAGAATTTATACATATGCCACTTCTTAGAAACTCTGATAGAACAAAGATATCTAAGAGAAAAAATCCAGTATCATTAAATTGGTATAGAGAAGAGGGATACTTAAAAGAGGGTATCGTAAACTTCTTAGGATTAATGGGATATTCATTTGGAGAAAATAAAGAGATATTTACACTTCAAGAGTTTAAAGACAATTTTGATATAGATAAGGTATCTTTAGGAGGACCTGTATTTGACTTAGTTAAATTAGGATGGGTAAATAACCAACACATGAGAATGAAAGATTTAAAAGAGTTAACAGAATTAGCTGTTCCATTCTTTAGAAATGCTGGTTTAATAGGTGAAGAGTTAACAGAAAAAGAGTTTGATACTTTATCTAGAGTAGTTGATATCTTAAGAGAGGGAGCTCAAACTATAAAAGAAATTGTAGATCAATCAGAAGTTTATTTTAAAGATGAGTATACTTTACCAGTAGTAACTGAAGAAACAGACAAAAAAGAGGTAAAAGGAATTGAAAGACTTTATACAGTTATCCAAGATGAAACTGGAAAGAAATCAATAAACTTATTCCAAGAGAAAATAGCAGCGTGTGATGAAGCTATTTCTATTGACAGAGCTAAAGAGTTATTAAAAGAAACTTTAGATGAAGTTGGAGAGGGACCAGGAAAGGTATATATGCCTTTAAGAGCAGTATTAACTGGACTTCCAAAGGGAGCAGATCTTTATAACTTAGTTTCTATCATTGGTAGAGATAGAACATTAGCTAGAATAGAGAGAATGAAAAAATTATATAACATTTAATGAATAGTGGAGTTTTTTAACTCCACTTTTTTTAGCAAAAAATAAAAGAAAAATACAAATAAAAAGTAATTAGTAATATAGTTATTTATAAATACTGAAAATGTAGGAGGGCATTATGAAGAATCATATTTTACTTGGCAAATTATTAATGAATGCCTTTAAAATTCTGGGAAAAGCACAAAATGAGATTGAAAATGATTTTAAAAATTTTAAATTTACAAAGGAATTAGAAATAGATTTTAAAAATATAAATTTTAAGGAATCATTTAAAAAAAATTTTTTTACATTATTAATAATATCGATTCTTTTAGAAAGTAA
>NZ_CAMQXC010000055.1 GCF_947038635.1 uncultured Cetobacterium sp.
ACTTTCGAAGATTTAGAAATAATAAAAAAAATGTAGGATAAATTTTAAATTTATCCTATTTTAATTTTATTCTATTTTAGTATAAAAAAATTAAAACAAGACAAAAAGAATAAAAAAAGTTGTAAAAAAACTAGTATAATAGTATAATTATTCATATTTTATGAGGAGGGATTATAATGAAAAAGTCCGTATTTTTAACAAGTTTATTAATATGTGCAAATATTTATGCAGGAGAAATTCTAATGGGGACTACAACATCATTAGATGATACAGGGTTTTTAACTGAAATTTCAAAAACATTAAAAAATGAAAAAGGAATTGAATTAAAATGGATTGCTAAAGGTACTGGAGAAGCTTTAGAGCTAGGTAAAAGGGGAGATGTAGATATTTTATTTACTCATGATCCAGGAAGAGAAAAAAAGTTTATAGAAGATGGATATGGTGTAAAAAGATATCCTTTGATGTACAATTATTTTGTAGTTGTGACTGATAATGAGAAAGATTTAACAAATTATCCTAAAAACTTAAATAAATTATTAAGTAAGATAGCAACAGAAAATTTAGTATTTATATCAAGAGGAGATAAATCAGGTACACATTCTAAAGAATTAGCTATGTGGAAAGAAGCACAAGTTGATAAGAATTTTAAAAATTATAAAGAAGCTGGTTTAGGAATGGCTAAAACTTTAAATTTAACTTCTGAATTACAAGGATTTACGTTATCTGATAGTGGAACATTTTTAAAAGTAAAAGATAATTTTAAATTGCAAGAAGTTCCTTTAGATGAAAAAGAACCTTTAAAAAATATATATTCAATTTTAGAATTATCAAATGTTCAAGAGTCAAAAAAAGATGATATTAAGATATTTATAGAGTTCATGCAGTCAAAAGAAGCAGAAGAAATAATGAAAAATTATGGGAAAAGTGAATTTGGTACACCATTATTTTTTGTAGGTAATTAATGTGGATAAAGAGATAATAGAGATTGTTTTACTATCTTTATTTGTAACAGGAGTTGCAAGCATTTTAAGTTCAATAGTTGGATTTTTTATAAGCCTTGGATTATTTTTTAGAAAAGATAAAATTTTTAAAAAAATATTGGAGTTTTTCAGAGCTTTAACAGGAGTTCCAACAATAATATTTGGATTAGTAGTACTTCTAATGCTTTCAAGGAGAGGAATTTTAGGACCTTTAAATCTGTTATTTACGCCAACAGCAATAATAATAGCACAATTTTTATTGTTATTACCATTAGTTATAACATTATGTTCAGAGCTTTTAGAAGATGACGGTAGTAGAATTTTGACAACTTGTAAAATTTTACATATACCATCAAATAAATTAAATAAAGTTTTTTTTAGAGAGTTAAAAACTAGATTTTTAGGAATATTTTTAGTAGCTTTTGCCAGAGGAATTTCTGAAGTAGGATCAGTTATGTTGGTTGGAGGAAATATTAAAGGTCATACTAGAGTAATGACGACATATATAGCTTTATCAACATCTATGGGAAATTATAATACTTCTTTGGTGATAGCATTAATTTTATTTAGTATTTCTTTTCTATTAAATTTCTTAATAAAATGGGTGAAATAATTGATAGAGATCAAAAATTTAAAAAAATACTATGAAGATAGACTAATTCTAGAAGTAGCAAATTTAAATTTTTCCAAAGGAAAAATTTATTCAATATTAGGAAGAAATGGTGCTGGAAAGAGTACACTTTTAAAAATATTAGGTGGTATTTTATCTTATGATGAGGGAAATTTAAGATATAATGAGGATGAGGTGATTTTATCTACACAGGAACCATTATTTTTTAAAGGAAATGTTATTTATAACTTAACTGAACCATTTAAATTGAGAAATTTGAAAGTAGAATTAGAGAAAGTAACTATTTTTTTAAAAGAGTTTCAAGTAGAGGAGTTGAAAGAATCATCAGTGGATAATTTATCTGGTGGAGAAAAAGCAAAAATTCAATTTATTAGAACAATTCTTTATAATAAAAAAATATTACTCTTAGATGAGCCTACAGCAAGCATGGATAAAAAAAGCACATATATAGTAGAAAGAATATTAAGCGAATTAAGGAATACGGGGTGTTTAGTAATTATAGTAACACATGATTATGAACAAGCAGTAAGAATAAGTGATTATATTTACGAAGTAGATGAAGGAAAAATAATACAAAGGGGGACGTAATGTCTAAAGGTTTAATTAATAAGGTTTTTGATAAAGAAACTACAAGAAGAGAATTTTTAAAATTAACTGGGAAAGGAGTTGCTGGATTTGCAGTAACCTCTTCGATATTGTCAATGTTTGGTTTTGGTGAAGAAGCAATGGCAGCAACAGCTTTACCAGAAGGATTATTAGTAGTGGATAGATCAAAATGTACAGGATGCCAACGTTGTGAAATAACATGTACATTACAAAATGATGGAAAAGTTCAACCATTTTTATCTCGAATTAAAGTTGGGGAAAATTATAACTTTGGAACAACAGGTCCTAAAATAAATTACCAGTATGAAGATGGGCAAATGGGGAATTTAAAGATGTCTCCAGTAACATGTAAGCAGTGTAGAGAACCTTTTTGCGCCAATGCTTGTCCCAATGGAGCTATAGTAGCTGATGCAAGAACAGGTGCAAGGGTAGTTTTAAAAGATAAATGTGTAGGATGTGGAGTTTGTGCAGAGGCATGTCCATGGAATTTACCTACAATAGATACAGAAAATGGATATGCGACGAAATGTACAACTTGTGGATCATGTGTTAGAGGGTGTCCTACAGATGCTTTAAAAGTTATTAAGTGGGAAGATATTAGTAAAGCACATTTTTTTAGTAAGAGATAATTGAGGGGGATAAATAAAAAATGAGTAAATCGTATGGATGGGCAGGAAATATTTTAAGGGTAAATTTAACAACAGGAATAATAACTAAAGAACCTACGTCTAAATACAAAGATTTTATTGGTGGAATGGGGATAGGATATAAAGTTATATTTGATGAGGTACCAGCAGGAACAAAAGCTTTTGATGAGGATAATAAAATAGTATTTGCAGTTGGACCATTAACAGGGTCAGGAGCACCTTCGAGTTCTAGAACAAATATAACGTCACTATTTCCGTCAAATCCTTATAATGCTGTAGGGGATTCACATATGGGAGGAAATTTTGCAGCGCAATTAAAATATGCAGGTTATGACGCTATAATTATTGAAGGAAAATCAAATAAACCAGTTTGGTTAAAAATAGATAATGATAAAGTTTCTTTAGAAAGTGCAACAAGTGTATGGGGTAAAGGAATAAAAGATACAACAGCTCAATTGGGTGCAATAATGGGAAAAGAAGCTTCGATAGCAGCAATAGGTCAAGCTGGAGAAAACATGGTTAATCTTTCTGTAATTATGAATGGACTAAGTCATTCAGCAGGTGGACATGGTGGTGTATTAGGTTCAAAGATGTTAAAAGCTATTGGAGTTAAGGGAACTAATGCTGTTAATATTGCTGGAAAAGGCAGAGAGTTGCTGAAGTTAAATAATTACATGATGAAAGATTTAATTGGAGCTAATAATCAACATGTTGTACCAAGCACTCCACAACCTTGGTCTGAGTTCCACCATAAAGGAAGTAGATGGACAGCTAGAGAAGGATTAACTTGGGGAGCAGCAGAAGGTGGACCAATAGAAACTGGAATTGCAGCAGCAGGCGATGTAAATAAAGTGGGTTATAGAACGATGAAAGCTACATTTGATTTAGGCCCTTCAGCAGAAAAATATACAGTGAGAATGGGAGGATGCCAATCATGTCCAATTAGATGTATGAGTCAATTGAAAGTACCTAAATTACAAGATTACGGATTATCACCTTATGTAGCAAACACTTGTATGGGTTATTTCTCTCCTCAAAGAGTGATGTTTAAAGGAAATAAGGATATAGAAGAGAAAGGTGACGGAAAAATGTTTGCTGCAGTTATTGGAGCATCATTAGCTGATGATTATGGAGTATGGTGTAACTATGGTCTTATAGGAACAGATTTAAAACATGGGTATGAAAGCGGAATTTTTAAAAAGGTTTTACCAGAAGATGAATATAATTCTATTCCGTGGAATTTGTTAGAAGAAAAAGATCCAGCATTTTTAATTGATTTTTATAGAAGAATAGCTTATAAAGAGGGAGAGTTAAGTCATCTTGGAGATGGAGCATATTGGGTTGCTAAAAGATGGGACTTTGGAGATGATTATTGGAATAATCCTAAATATGGATTATGGTCAAGATTAGGATTTCCAAAACACCATTCTAACGAAACAAATGGCCAAGTGGGATCATTAATAAGTTGTATGTTCAATAGAGATGCTCAAAGTCATACTTTAGTAAATTTAGTTGGAAGCGGATTGCCAATAGAGATTCAAAAAGAGGTTGTAGCAGAGATTGTAGGTTCACCTGATGGAATAGATCCGCCATTAAATTATAGTCCAATGAATGAATATAAAGCTAAATTAGCTAAATGGGCAATTGTAAAAAATTGTTTACATGATTCTTTAACTCTTTGTAACTGGATGTGGCCAATGACAGTTTCTCCACATAAGTCAAGAAATTATAGAGGGGATTTAGCTTTAGAATCTAAGTTTATGACTGTGGTAACTGGAGAAAATTATACAGAAGAAAGTTTAGACTTAGCAGCAGAGAGAGTATTTACTTTACATAGGGCATTAACAGTAAAAAATATGAATACAATCAATATGAGAGAAGAACATGATGGAATGACTGATTGGGTATTCGATAAAGATCCAGATATCAAAGCATTTACTCCTGGAACAGATAAGATGGAGAGAGTGGATATGCAAGTTGCACTGACAATGTTCTATAAAGAGATGGGATGGGATGAAAAAACAGGAGCTCCCACAAAAGAAACATTAAATAGATTGGGAATGTCTGATGTTGCAGCAGAACTTGAAAGATTAAATTTATTACCAGCATAAAATAAAAAAGGAAGAGAAATGAATATAGAGATTTTAGCTCAATCTATAAGGGAGTCGTCAAAATTAGGAAAATTAATTAGTAGAGATGAATTAGAAAAGGAGCCTTTAAAAATAAAGGCTTCTAAAATTGAAAAAGTAATAGAAGAACTAAAAGATAATAAAAAAACAAAAGATATAGATATAATTAGAGGTAAAGTAGAAGTATATTTTTATTCAAAAGATTATATTAGTGATACATACAGAGATGTTTTATTTAATTTAAAAGAAAAAAATATTCAAGAAACAATAGTTGAGTTAGTTAGAAAAGAATCTCAATTATATCCAAGAGCAACGTCTTTAGAAATCTTTAAAATACCTCCATTTAATAGAAATGATATAGAAGATTTAATACAAGAGATATTAAAAAATAAAGAGTATATAGATATAAAAATAGTGGAAGCTTCAAATGGGACTAAATATCTTTTTTCTGATACATATATGATTTTTAGCCATGCAAAAGGATTATGTGAATGGACAGAGGTAGGGCAGTTTGAAAATCCATGAAAAAGGAGTAATATGTTAAAAAAAAGTAATGTATGTGAAGAAGCACCTGTAGAGCTTAAAGTGAATAGAGAAAAAATGGTAACTTTTATGTGTTCACCATATGATTTAGAAGATTTAGCTTTAGGTCATCTTTATACAAGAGGAATAATAAAAAGTAAAGATGAATTAGAGAGCATAGCAGCATGTAAAGATGCAAAACTTATTGCAACATATACTTTAGGAGAAGTAAAAGATGATTTATTTACTATTCCAAAAGTAGTTTTAAGTGGATGTGGAAGTGGAGCACTTTTTGATGAAAAAGTTATGCAAAAAGAAAAAATAGAATATCCTCGTCAAATATCTTTAGAAAGAATAAAAAAGGTTGCAAGAGAGATGTTGGAAGGTGCAATAATGTATAAAAATAGTGGTGGAATGCATTGTGCATCAATTGGAAATATAAGTGGTGAAGTTGTTATAAGAGAGGATATAGGAAGACATAATGCTGTTGATAAAGTTATTGGGGCTGCTTTAAATAAAGATTTTGATTTAAAAAATTCAGTTATAACAACTACAGGTAGATTATCTTTAGATATGGTACTTAAAGCTGTTGCAACTAAAATACCTGTTGTAGCTACAATTAGTATTCCAAGTAGCTTAGCAATCGAATTGGCAGAAAAGTTAGGAGTTTGTTTAATTGGAAGGATTGGAAAAAATGATCCAATAATTTATACTTTTGAAAATAGAATAAAATAAGGGGAGATAAAATATGTTTGGAAGATTAGGACCGTTTGAATTGATATTAATATTATGTATAGCATTGGTAGTTTTTGGACCATCAAAGCTACCAGAAATTGGAAAAAGTTTGGGGAAAGCTATAAAAGAGTTTAAAGGACATGCTAATGATATTAGTAAAGATATAGATCCAAATACACAATCAAAGAACGAGGGAAATAGTGAAAAATAAAAATTTAACAATGCTAGGACATTTAGCAGAGTTGAGAAAAAGAATGTTGTATATAGTTGTTGCTAATTTAATAACTACATTTATTTGTTATGAGTATTCAAACGTATTAATTGAAATATTTTTGAAAATGAATAAAAGTATGAAATTAGTTTACTTAACTCCTCCAGAGTTATTTTTAGCTTATCTAAAAATATCTTTAATAGGGGGAGTTATTTTAGCATCACCAATAACAATTTTACAGATATGGACTTTTGTATCTCCAGGTCTTTATAGAGATGAAAGATTATATATAGTTGGATCCTTTATAGGTGGATTGATATTTTTTGTAACTGGAAGTTATTTTGCATATAGGATGGTATTACCAACAATGTTGGAGTTTTTTCAAAAGTTTCAAAGAGATGAAATTGCTCAAATGATTTCGATAGGATCATATTTAGATTTTGTATTAAGTATTATTTTTACTTTTGGAATTGTATTTGAAATGCCTGTTTTAGCAGCTTTATTAGCAAAATTAAAACTTATAAAAGCGACAACATTGAAGAAGAAGCAACCAATTATGATATTAATAATATTTATAGTAGCAGCAGTAATGACACCACCAGACATAATATCTCAAATTATGTTAGCACTTCCAATGATATTATTATTACAGTTAAGTATAGGTATTTGTTGGTTAATAAATAAATATCAGGAGGAATAATGAGATTTTTTAAAACAGTGAGTTTAAAAGAGGCTATAGATAGTATAGTGTCAAAATTAGATAAAGAATTAAAAATAGAAGAGGTTTTATTAGAGAACTCTTTAAATAAAATTATAGCAGAAAATATAGTATCAAATATAGATTTACCATCATTTGACAGATCTACAGTAGATGGTTATGCCGTAAAAGCTAAAGATGTTTATGGTGCTAGTGAATTTTCTCCGATTCCTTTAAAGAATATAGGAGATGGAAAAATGGGAACAGAAAATAATAATAATATAGATTCAGGTCAGTGTATGTATATACCAACAGGAGGGATGCTTCCTGTTGGAGCAAACGCTATGGTTATGATAGAGGATTGTGAAGCTTTAGGAGAGGAAATATTAATTAATAAAGGTGTTGCACAGCTTTCAAATATAATTATAAAAGGGTCTGAGATAAAAAAAGGAGATGCACTAGTTAAAGCAGGTGAAATAATAACATCAAGCCATATAGGGGTTTTATCGTCTATTGGAATATCTAAAGTTAAAGTTTATGAGAAAATGAAGTTTTCAATTATTTCTACAGGAGATGAAATTGTAGAATTAGGAAAAGAATTAAAAATAGGTGAAGTTTATGATATAAATACAAATATTTTTAGAGCTTTAATAGAAGAGGGGTTAGGAGAGGTTATTAGTACATTTTTAGTAAAAGATGATTTAAGTATTCTATCATCAACATTGGAAAAAGCTTTAGAAACAGCTCATGTTGTATTAATTTCAGGAGGTAGTTCTGTAGGTGTAAGAGATTTTACAGAAAAAGCTATAGAGGATATAGGAGGTAGTATATTTGTTCATGGAATATCTTTAAAACCTGGAAAGCCTACTATAATAGCGAAATATAAAAATAAATTCATTTTTGGAATGCCAGGACATCCTCAATCAGGGGTAAATGTTTTTAAAGCTCTAGTTGAACCAGTATTTTTAAATAAAAAAAGAATAAAAATATATGGTGAATTAAAAGAAAATATTTATGGTGATCCAGGAAAAACATGTTTCATAAATGTTAGGTTAAAGACAGATAATCAAAAAGTACAAGTTTATCCAGTTATTAGTAAATCTTCTATGATAAGACCAATTTTAGATGGAGATGGTTATATAATTATACCAGAGTATAAAGAAGGGCTGTATAAAGGTGAGCTAGTGGAGGTTGTATTAAATGTCTAAAAGAAATATTTATATAGATAATATTGATGTAGAATTAGCTTTAGAAAAGTATTTTTCAGAAATATCTTTTGATTTTAAAAGCGAAAAAATATCAGTTTTAGATTCTGTAGGAAGAGTTACTTCCAAAGCAGTTTATGCTAATTATTGTTCTCCTACATACCCAGCAAGTGCAATGGACGGAATTTTTATTTTTTCTGAAAAAATAAAAGAAGCAACAGAAGTAACACCTGTGTACTTGAATAAAAATGATTTTAAATATGTAAATACAGGAAATCCATTGGATTTATCTTTAGGAGATTGTGTTGTTATGATTGAAGAGTTAATTGAATTGGAGGATGGAAACTTTAAAATCATAAAAAATGCAAAACCGTGGCAACATATAAGACCAATGGGTGAAGATATTATAGCAGGCGAAATGTTAATAAAGTCAAATCATAAGATTTTACCTCAAGATTTAGCAGCACTTATAACTGGAGGAATAAAAGAAATAGAAGTTTATAAAAAACCAACTATAGCTATTATTCCAACTGGAGATGAAGTTATAGACATATTTAAAGAAGAGTTTAAGGAGAAATCAGTAATTGATTGTAATTCATATATTTTTTCAGCTCAAATAAAAGAATGGGGTGGAATACCATATATTCAAGAGAGATTAAAAGATAATTATAACGAAATGAAAAAAAGTCTAAATGAACTTTCTAAAAATTATGATGTTATAATAGTAAATGCAGGGTCTTCAGCAGGTAGTAAAGATTATACAAAAAGTGTAATTGAAGAAATAGGAGAAGTTGTTATTCATGGAGTAGCAATTAAGCCTGGAAAACCAACAATATTAGGAAAAATAAATGGAAAACCAGTTATAGGTATACCTGGCTATCCAGTTTCAGCGTATTTAGCAATGGATATATTTGTGAAACCACTTTTAGAAAAGATGACTAATATTTTCAATGTTGAAAGTTTTATAGATGGAAAATTAGGAAAAAGTATTGTATCATCTTTAAAGCACAAAGAGCTCGTGAGAGTAACTTTACATAAAAATAAAGATGAATATATAGTAATGCCTTTAGCTAGAGGCGCTGGTATTACAACGAGTTTATCAAAAGCAGATGGAATTTTAGAAATACCTAGGTCAGTTGAAGGAATAAGTGTAGGAGAGAGAGTAAAAATAAAATTACTAAAACCATTAAAAGAGATAGATAACAATTTAGTATCTATTGGAAGTCATGATGTTATTATGGACTTGATTGGAGATTCCATAAAACTATGTTCTACTCATGTGGGAAGTTTTGGAGGAATATTAGCAATAAAACAGAGAAATACAGATATTGCACCAATTCACATGTTAGATGAAGATACTGGAGAATATAACATTTCTTTTATACAAAAATATTTTCCAAGTGAAGATATGGTGTTAGTAAAAGGTGTAGAAAGAATTCAAGGACTAATAGTCCAAAAAGGAAATCCTTTAAAATTGAAGGAAATAAAAGATATATTAGAAAAAAATGTTAAATTTGTAAATAGACAAAGAGGATCAGGAACAAGGATACTTTTAGATTATTGGTTAAAGAATGAAAACTTAAATTATAGAGATTTAAAAGGATACGACTATGAAGTTGGAACTCATTTAGATGTAGCAATGGCTATAAAAAATGGAACAGCTGAAGCTGGGTTAGGAATAATGGAAGCTGCTAAAATAACAGATTTAGATTTTATTCCTTTAGCTAAAGAGGAGTATGATTTTTTAATAAATCCAGAGATAAAAAATAGTGAAAAGATTAAAGAGTTTATCAAATTTTTAAAATCTGATTTTTTAAAGAAAAAAATAGAGAGTTTAGATGGATATAGTTTAAATAAATCAGGTGAAGTTATAGAAATAAAATGCTCGAGATAATCTCGAGCATTTTATCTTTAAAGATTGAAGAAGATATCAATAGTTTCATCATCGGGCTTTTCACCTAAGAAAGATCCTAAAATGAAGACTAATAAACTCATAGCAATAACTGGTACAATTTGATGAAGACCAGAAAAGCTAATTTTAAAAACAGAAAAATATATGTATGAAGCTACACCAAAAATCATAGATGATATAGCACCAAGAGCATTGGCTCTTTTCCAATATAATCCCATAATAATAGGGCAGAAAAATGCAGCTTCTTGACCTGCTAAAGCAAAAAGATTTATCCAAACTAAAAGTTCAGGGGGATCAAGTGATAAAAGAAAAACAATTACTCCTATAAATAGTGAGGTAAAAAGTGAAAGTTTTTTAATTTTTTTATCCCCTGGATTGGGATTAATATAGTTAATATATAAATCTTTAACAATGGTTGCAGATGATAAAATTAAAAATGAATCAACTGTCGACATAATAGCTGCAAGAGGTCCACCTATAAATACACCAGCTAAAATAGGATGTAGTTTTGAAATAGCTAAAGTTGGAATTATCTTATCACCAATAGTTATTCCAGGAAGAATAGCAACTCCCATAACTCCAATTAAATGCATAACAAGCATTAAAATTCCAACAACAGATGTTCCAATAATCATTGCATTGTGCATGGATTTACTATCTTTAAATCCCATACATCTAACAGATGTAGCAGGAAGACCAAGAATAGCAACACCAACTAACATCCAAAAAGAAAGAATAAATGGTTTAGCAATTGCTCCTCCAGAATCTGGTGTCAAAAGAGCAGGATTTGTTTGTTCAATTGTTCTCATAATATTCTCCATTCCACCACCATTTTTTAAAAGAGTGAAAAATAAAATACCTGAAGCAATTAACATAACACCACCTTGAATGGCATCAGTTAAAGCAACAGCTCTAAATCCACCAATAGTTGTATAAGTAATTATAACAAAGGAAAAAATAACTAATCCAACAATATAGGGTAGTCCAGTAACACTTTCGAAAAGTCTTGCCCCTCCAACAAAGTTTGCAACAATAGTACCAATAAAGAAAACTAGCATAATAACAGATCCTAGAATAACAACAATGTCATTTTTATATCTTGCTCTAAGTAAATCAGTGATAGTAAGACCTCCAATTTTACGTGATATTATAGCTAAACGTTTTCCTAAAATTCCTAAGGTTAAAAAAGCGGTAGGTGTTTGAATACATGCAAGTAGAACCCAACCAAGTCCTAATTTATATGCAACTCCAGGCCCACCTATAAATGAGCTAGCACCTATATAAGTAGCAATAATTGTCATAGCAAGAACAAATCCACCCATGTTTCTGCTTCCAATAAAGTACTCCTCCATAAAATCAACACTGCCGCTATTTTTAATTTTATTGACTTTCCAAGCAACACCTAACATTAAAAAAAGATATAAAATAATTGGTAAAAGTATAAGCATTAATCCTCCTAATCTAAATCGACATCTTTAAAAAAGCATTTAACCGCTATAAAAACTAATATGTTTATAACAACCAACCCTAAAACACATGAATAGAAAAACCAGCTGGGTAATCCTAAAATAAATTCATTGGTATCTGATTTATAAATATATGCGAAATAATACCACCAGCAAAAATAAAAAAGATATAGTAGACAAGTAATAATTGCTTCTTTATTAATTTGTTTAATATTTTTTTTCATTAAAAACCTCCCTAACGTAAAAAAAGAGAGCATGTTTTGCTCTCTTTAAAGTTTTAGATACTATTGTCTTTCACTTTTTAACTTTTCAGCCATAACTTTAGCAATATTTTCTAATTTTTTTTGATCGTCTGGAGTTGGTTCTCCTTTAGCTTCAACAGCATCAGCGATAACTTCTAAACCAGGAAGAGCATCAGCAAAAGCTTGTATTCCTCTTACTCCACCACCGCTCCAAAGCATGTTTCCAAAAATTCCAAGATATCTATTTTTTAAACCGTAATTCTTTAATTTATGTAAAAGTCCTTGTAAAACAGGATAAACATCATTGTTATGAGCTGCAGATCCAATAATAAGCCCTTTATATTTCCAAATATCGCTAATAATATAAGAGTGATCAGTTTTTGAGGCATCATATATTTTTATATTTTTAATTCCATTCCAAGCAAGTTCTCTAGCAATAACATTTGCCATTTTTGCAGTTGTTCCATATAAAGTACCATACACAATAACTACACCCTCTTCTTCAGGAGTAAAGCTTGCCCAATTAGCAAAGTGATTGATAACTACAGAGATATCTTTTCTCCATAAAATTCCATGAGAAGGACAGATATATTTTATTTCAAGTCCACCTAATTTATTAATAGCATTTAAAACTTGAGGACCATATTTTCCAACTATGTTAGAATAATATCTTCTCATTTCATCTTCATAGAAAGAAAAATTAATTTCATCATCAAAGATTCCACCATCTAGAGTTCCAAAACTTCCAAAGGCATCATTAGAGAATAAAATTTTGTCAGTTATATCATATGTAACCATTGACTCAGGCCAGTGAACCATAGGAACCATAGCAAAAGTTAAAGTATGGTGACCTAAACTTAATTTATCTCCTTCTTTTATACAAATAAATTTTGATTCATCAAAATCAGGAATAAAAGCTTTAATCATTTTTAGTGTGATTACGTTACCAATAAGTTTTGCTTCAGGAAAATGAGCCATAACTTCTCCTAAAGAACCAGAATGGTCAGGTTCCATATGGTTAACTATAATATAGTCAAGAGCTTTTCCTTTTAAAATTCCATTTATTTTTTCAATAAATAACCCAGCAGTTGAGAAGTCAACTGTATCAATGATACAAGTTTTTTCATCGTTTATTAAATATGAATTATAAGCAACACCTTGCGGTAATGGCAAATAATTTTCAAATCTTTCAGTTTTTCTATCGTTAGTTCCAATCCAGAAAACTTTTTCTGTAATAGGCGCATGATAATGCATATTTTCCTCCTTGATATTTTAGTCTATATTAACTGTATATATTTTAATCTAAAATTATTAAAAATTCAACTATAATTGTAAAAATAAACAATAATTAAATATAGGTTAACAAAAACTATACAAAAAAAATATAAAAAGGACATTGATTTAATAAATAATGTAGAAAAAAATAAAAAAAGTTTTACGAAAATTCGAAGTGGTGATATAATCAAATCAAAGCTAGATATACAAAAATTACAAATAGGGAGATTTTATATGAATCCAATATTTTTACAAATAGGTAGTT
>NZ_CAMQXC010000056.1 GCF_947038635.1 uncultured Cetobacterium sp.
TTTAATTACAATTATATTAATTTTTTAAAATATTATTCTCAATTCGTTCATATAAAATTCACCTTTATTAGTTTTGAGCTTTATGTAATCAGTCATTTGACATCTTTTTATTTCTTCTACAATTACTTCTTCTAATCTATTTCCTATCGAGATATGGAACTTCTCTTTTTTTAAACAGTAATCTTTTAAGACAATAAGTTTATCTCTAAAGAGAATGATTTCTCTATAAAAAGTATTTAGATGAGCGTAACCTGTAAATATACTTCTAATAAACTTTGGTTCATCTTGAATACCACTACTTATAGCCTTATAATACTCTGTTGTAGATTGAGTTAAAGTAAACTGTAAATATGTTTTTTCATCTAATTCTTCTCGATCTATTCCTTGCATTTTTCTTATTGAAAATATGATTAATATCTCGTTGCATAATTTTTCTCTAGTCATATTAAAATGCTTAGAATCTCTATCTAATATATCTAAAACAAGTTTAGATACCATTATTTTTATCCTCTTCTTAGACATTTATCTCCCCTTTCTAACTAATAATTATACCATGTATTTCATGGCGTAGAAATACAACTTTTTTATATCAACTTCTCTTTATTTTTAAGGGTTCATCTAAGTTTAAATAACATAATAAACTAAAAAATGAGTTGTAAAAGTACAACTCATTTGTTTTTACATTATCTATATTTTTCTATCCATGCTTCTGCATCACTATCTATTTGGCTAGTTTCATAAAGATCTTCTAGGAAACTTTCAGCCCTTCTTTTGCTATTAAACTCTCCATAACTGTACTCTTCACCATTTATTTCAACTATAATCTCATACATTTTTAAGCTACCTCTTCTCTATAATCTTCATCATAATAAAGCTCTTCATCTTGAATAAAGTATCTTCCAAAGATTCCTATTCCACACTCTTCATAATATAACCAAATATCATTAGCTTTCTCTCCTATCACTTCTTTACAAATATTAACAAAGCCTTCAAATAATTCTAACGATATTGGATTCCATGCAGTACTAAATATTAGTTCATCCTTATTGATAGAGGAAAATAGAGAATTCCATTTAGTTCCCCAGTTATCAACACACCAGTCATACCACAATACTAACATCTTTCCATCATACTCTTTGAGTTCATCTGATGAATATTTTTCATCTACATAACGGTCTATATTAACTAACTTTCCATCTATTCTAACTTTTAAAATCTTATTCCTAATTATTTCATCCAATATCTTTTGATCTAATTTATCTGGGTTCTCATAATAGTATTTGCTAAAAGCTTCTAATGTATTAGCTTTAAAAGCTCTTAACAGCATATTCTTAGGTCTTTTAATAACTTTATTGAAATCAAAATACTCATCTCCAAATTCATCTTTAGACATAACTCTTTCTTTTATCTTTTGTAACTCCTCTTGTGTTACATTCAATCTAATTCTATTAAAACAGTAATTAGGCATTTGCTATCCTCTCCTTTATCTCATTTATTGTGTATTGCTGTACATTAAACTCATTTAACAGTTCTTCTAGTTCTTTTATATCTTTAGCTTCTTCGACATACCATTCACCCCAAGCTATAATATTTACTATAAATCCATCCTTCGTAATATCTACTTGAATGTCTTTAGTTCCCAAACAAGTGATACTTTCTGCTGATATAACTTTATCCATAATCTCATCTCCTTCAATGTTCAATAAGTCCGTTTTCATAAAAACTAAAATGGTTTTCATCTCCAAGAATAATATGATCTAGCAACTTTATATCTAGTACATCTAATAGGTCTTTTAACTCTTGCGTTAATACAATATCTTTCTTACTTGGTGTTAAACTACCGCTTGGGTGATTATGAGCGAATATAATGCCCTTAGTTGGGTATTTTAAGGCTCTCTCTACTATCAGTCGTAGACTACACTTCTGTCTATAGTTCCTCTAAATAGTGTTTCCTCCCCAATTAAACGATTAGAGGAGCTCAGGTATATAACCTTAAACTCCTCTGTATTTTTAAAGCCTATATCACTTCTTAAATAATTTAGAAGTTCTGTTTTGCCCTTTACTGTTGTTAAATCCTTTTTACCTATATTTCCTTTAGCTATAGTTGTCATAAGCTCTTTGAATTGTTCTAGCTCTTCACTTATCTCGTAAGACTTGATTTTACTTACCACTTCATCTATATCCTTGCATTTTAAAAACTTTAATATCTTCTTCATATATCCTCCATTTTATACAACAGTTGAGGGTTTAATACCCTAACCATTTTTTTCCTTCACAAGCTACTTTATTAAATTCATTCCAAATCTTTTCATCTATAAATTCAAAGTGAATAGTTCCTTTCTTGAATATCTTAAATTTAAAGAACTCTGAATTATTCCACTCACCAAAATTAACTCCCATATCAACTTTTGATTCTATAGTTAGAACTCTACCAATATCTTTTCCAATCAAATTACATATAACTTTTTCTAGATCTCTTAGTTTATCTCTTTTCAAATAACTAAGCTTTTGCACTCTATTA
This sequence comes from uncultured Cetobacterium sp., assembly GCF_947038635.1. Classification (GTDB taxonomy): domain Bacteria; phylum Fusobacteriota; class Fusobacteriia; order Fusobacteriales; family Fusobacteriaceae; genus Cetobacterium_A. Next base: position 2,522 of record NZ_CAMQXC010000056.1, read on the forward strand.
CTTCCTTTATCGTATTTTAAATAGAATGTATCAATCATATCTGGAAGGATAAACTTCTTTCCAACTTTCCACCTCTCATTAGTTTTCCACCCCTCTATATGAACTCTATTATCTGGATAGTATTGAGTTAAATAATCAAAGCTTTCTTCTATACAGTTCTGAAATATTTGTTTAGAATTCTGTATTAGAATTTCCAATAGTTTATTTATATTATCTACTGTAAATGGTAGGTTGCTATACTCTTGCTTATTATCAAAGAAATCTCTTTTGACTTGTGATGTCATCTTTTCCTCTAATTTAGTCTTATCAAACACTAACTTCCAGAAAGCTGACCTTACTTTTTCAAGAACTTCCTCATACTCTCTTTTGCTATTACTAGAGTTCTTTTCTAATAAGCTATTTACATAAACTCTATCTATAATCCCATCTAAGAAATATTCTAATTTACTTTTTAGAGTTAGATATTCTCCTACAATCTCTTTTACTGCTGTGTACTTATCCTCTAAATTTTGTAATACATCTACTTTAGCTAATTGATTCATATTAAGTTCTTGGAAATCAATATCATCCTCTTTAGAAAATCCTTCAAATTTAAAACTAAACTTTTTACTTTTAGTTTTATTTTGTAATTTAACTAATGCAACTTCTACATTAGTTTTTCTTTCTGCATCTTTAAAACAGTTTCCTAAATACTCTATATCAGCATCATTTCTCTCTAATATATTTATTAAAAGTTGTCTCTCTTTTGTACAAGGATTCTTTAGAGTTTCAGCATTTAAAAGACATCTTATGTATGTTCCTTCCTCTGATATATCCCATGCTTTAAGTAAATGCTTAACTCCATTATCAAATGGTGGATTCATCAAAATTAAATCAAATATGTGATCTGGTTTATATTTTAGAAAATCATCTCCTATTATTGGATATTTCTTTTCTCTTAGGATACTTTGTAATTCTGGGCTTTTCTCTATACAATATACTTTAGCTGATTTTTGATTGACAACGCTTAATAAATCACCTTTTCCAGCACTTGGTTCTAGTATATTCATTCCCATTAAATTAAGTCCTGATACCATCTTTAATCCTATTTCATATGGTGTAGGATAGAAATTCTTATCAAACATTATTTATCCTCTCCTATCTCTATGTAGAATGAGTTTCTCTTATCTTCATACTTCTTCATCTCGTAAAGGAACTCATCACAAGCTTTCTGATAATTAGTTTCAAGTATTAAGAACATATCTTGTGCTATCCCATACTCTGGATCTATCTCTAAATATTCTCTACAACATCTATATTTATTTGTAGGTGGGTTTAATGCTAATACTTGAAATGTTCTTAAAGGTGGTTTATATAACTTTGCTCTAATCTTTTTCTTAGTTGTAGTTATTCTCATAGCTATTTTCTTTTCAGTAGCAAATCCTCTTTGCTCTGTATCTCCTTCAAGTAAGAAATCTCTTTTGTATACCTCTAGAGCTTTCTTAAATGAATCAAATTCTTGAATTGTGTACTCTGACATTTTGAATTTCTTAGCACCTTTAGGTTTGATTGCTACTGCTCTATGTAAATAATATTTCATAATTTCCTCCTAAATAAAAAGAGATTATCTCTAAGGATAATCTCTTTTATGATTTTATTTTTTATCTATCCTACTATTAAATATAAAATTCTCTAGTTCATGATTATATTCCGTAGTTCCAATTTCATATTCAAAGCTCTCCATATACTCTTTCTCTGCTTTTTGAAACTCTTCCATCGCTTCATCAAAAGTTTGAAAACATCCTCTAAATTCTAACTGATACGTTCCATTATATGTGTTTACGTTATACAAAGTTCCCTCCTCTTACCTAATCTGTAGTGAATATTTATTTTCTAGATGTACTCCCTTTATATTTTTACCTTGCTTTAATATCTCTGATAGCAATCTTTTATCTGGTACTAATTCAATCTTCTTTTGGATATATTTTTTAGGTATAAGATCTAAATTATCTATTGCTACTGAAACACTTTTTCTAAGTCCTAGATTTCCTAGTTCAGTTTCAATCTTATTTTTATCTAAGTTTAAAAGTATGTCTGTAAGATATTTTTTTAAACTATTAACTTTTTTCTCTTTTTGTTTTCTAAGTTTTTCTAATCTATCTTCCTCTTGTGATAAAACTTCAACTTCTAGAGAAACATTCCTAATGTATTTTATGATGTTACTACTTTTGTTTTGTAGCTCATCTTTTAGAAATTCCATTACAAACTCATAATTTTCTCTGTCTCCTTCATTTTTCTCTGACTCTAGAAAAATATCTAAAGTATCTATCATCCCATTAACAATTTCATATGCTTTCATAACTCTCCTCCTTAAAATAAAACCTCTGGAACAGTGTCCAGAGGCTTTTTAATATTATTTAATTTTTCTAATGCTTCATATATTTCCATACAAAACTCCTATTTTTTATTTATTATGCTATCTAAAGCACCTACTGCTGTTCCTACTATAACTAAAACTCCACCTATCATTCCTAACATTACGCAACCTCCTTAAAATTTAATAAATATTTACAAGCATTTATAATCTTTGTATCTTTGCTATTCGTTGTTAAATATACTAGATAATCCTTATTTTCTTTAAGAACTTCTCCCAAAGTTTTACCTTTATATTTTCCAAAAGTAAGCTCAATATTTTTAGCTCTCTCTTCTTTTGATTCTTCAATTGAAACATCGTTCTGATGTTTATTTATTTTAGGTGTCTCTTTAAAAATGTAACTTTTTCCTCTTTGCTCTATTGGCAACCATTGTCCTTCAACTTCATAAAGATACCTTCCAATACCCCATACAGAAGCAACTCTTTTAAAAGCACAAGATATTCCACCTTTTATTGCTTCATAGTCAGTAACTCCAGATCCATCCTCTTTAGAAATCCATTCATTATTAATTTTAAGTTCTAATTTAGCTATAAAACCTCCATTAATCTCCTTATATGAAACCCTCCAATTTTCAATCCCTACAACTTCATCTAATCTATTTTGGATAGCTCTTGCCTGTATGTATGCTAGTGCTAATCCTTTAGTTTTATCTGAATTAGTAGCCCCTACTCTAAATTCTAGTTCATCATCTGAAAATGGTTTTTCTAATTTCTCTTTTAGACTCATCATAATACCTCCATTCAAAAAATTAAAAAATCCTAAGCTCTATTTGTCTTAGGATTTATTGTTATACAGTTTATAATATATATCTATTTTTTATTTAATAATTTTCTATAACTTTAAATTCAATTTCTTTATAATCTTTAAAAGCACTATATCCAATTTTCTTTTCTTTAATATCGCTTGTCTTTAACATTACCCATTCTGGGTTAGAAAAAGTATTCATTCTATATAGCTTTATTTTTTTTTCTTCATATGGTTCAATAGCAAATTGAGCTGAATTTGATTCCTTTCTAAAATTGCTTACATATAAATAAATCTTTTTATCTTTTATAAAAAAATAATCTGTAGGTAACTTATTAACTATTTCGGGGATTGCATCTAAAATAATACATTGTATTTCTTCTAAAGGCTCTGGTATAGGAAAATCTCCTTCGTTTTCTAATCGAAACTTATTTATTTCAAAAATATGATAGCTTTCTAAATAATTTTTAAAATCTTTTACTTGCTCTAATATATATTCTAAATCTTTTCTATTTTCTATTTTAACACTTCTTAATTTATTTAAAACTTTCCATTCTAAATAAGTTATAAAAATAAAAAGATTTTTTCTTACCTCAACACTCGATATAAAACTTTTACTTCCTAAATAATCCCTAACTGTAGTATATTTAAAAGTTTCAGACCTTTCTTCTATCTCTTTATAGATTTCTATAAGCTTTATTTTTAAAGATGATTTTAAAGTATCTATTGCTACTTGAAGAAAAAATTGTTTTAAAACTTGTTCTACTTCATTTCTTGTCCATCTTTTTTGACAAAAATAATATAAATCTAAGTTATCGTTTCTATTATCTTTATTTTTTCTTAAGAAGTTGAAAACTTTCCTTTTCCACTCTATTTTATTCTCTGGGTTTTCTACATACTCTATATTTACTTCTGTACTTAAGTCTTCTTTTGATTCTAAATCTAACTCTTTTAAGATTTTAATAAATATCTGAAGATTCATATCTGAAAAATCTGTTTCTAAAATATCATATGTTTTTTTTATTTTAATTCTTTTTCTGTAAATTTCCAATTCTTTTTGTAATTTCTCTATTACAGTTTTATTCAATATAGATTCTTTACCAAAAATATTTTTATATAAATAATGTCTTAATTTCAATATTTTAACTATATCTTCACTTGATAATATTCCTAATTTACTCTTTGTTTTTATTATTTCTTTTAAAAAATTTATTTTACCCTCTTTTATTTCTCTCCTTAATTCTTCTATGCTTTTATTATCAGCCACATAATATAAAATTCTTAAATCATTTTTAGAAAAAGGCATTAATTTCCCACTCTTATCCTTTTTTAGCATTTCTATAGTTAATTTTTTTTGGCTATTAAAATATTGTATAGGAATATTTTCCTCTTTTACATTTTTTAAAAATTGGTTAAAAAAAATATCAAAATCTTCTGACAAGATTGCTATTTCCCTCATAATTTTTCTCCTTATTTTTATTTTATTTTTTCAAAAAGATGTTTGCCCCGACTTATTATATCTTTTATAATCTATATTTTAAAGATTTATACTATTAAAAACTATATTTTAATATATTTTTTTCGGTTTATAAATTCGAAATTAATATTTTTTTGAAATATAATCTCTTATAAAACATTTTAAAGGAGGTTGGAAGATATGAGCCATAAATTGGAAGATATTCGAAACCAAATTATAGAAAAAAATATGACAATTTTTTCTATTGATCAATTTATAGAAAACTGTAGAAAAAAAACTGATAATAATTTAATAATTAAGGATTCACTTCAGAAGTTTATTCTAGCTAAACCCTTAGAAAAGACTGAGTTCAAAAAAAATTTATCTATTCTTTTAAAAAAAGAAAAAATCAATTACATAACCGAGAGTGATATTATCTCCTTCAAAATAGGAAACCTCTTCTGTAAGATTTCTCTTATAGAAAACAATCAAAAATTTGAAGATTTTGGAAAAATACCTCCTCAAAAATATAGATGTTCTATCCATAATTTTCATTGTATTTATTGGATAGACGAAGAAGAGGAATATAACCTTTTAGATTCTAAAATTATTCATTTACTTCTATCTAGCCTTTACGAATATAAAGAGTGGGTATTTAAAGACATCACTTTGGACGATATTTATTTCTCAAAACGCCATAAAAGTTTTTATATCAAAAACTTTCGAGATATCATTCCTTTTAAAAAAGATTGTTTAGCAACATTGAAATATGTTCCTCTTCATATTCTATACTATAAAGACTTATTTGTTTTTGGAGAGGAAACTATTACTTTCGATGAATATTTACAGCTTTCTTCACAGAAAAATATTTCGGAGGTGTCTGAATAAATGGAATTGAAAAAAATAGAAATTGCTCCAATTATTGATGGTGTAAAAAAAGAACAAAAAACAACTTACCTGGAATTACAAAAAAGTATTCCTAAACTTGAAGATGAATTAATATTAAAAAATTATCGCTCTTATATTGAAAATAAAGATATTAAAGAAAAAATTAAAAAGATATTATTAGCAAATGGTTTATGTGATGAAAAAAATAATACTTATGTTATTTTTTTAGAACTCACTAAATTGATTCCATATATACAAAATAACTATAATTTAATCTTGTTAGGAGAAGGTGGACTTGGTAAATCCAGTCCTTTTACTACTGTTTTCCCATTTAATAAGATTATCTCTGGAGTTCCTACCGTAGCTAGCTTAAGAGGAAGTGAAAAAGATATGAAAAGTGAAGCACTACTTGAAGATGCTTTACTTGTTTTTGAAGAAATAGCTGATGATGTTTCATCTAAGGGCTCAATTATTTCTTTACTAAAAACATTTCTTGCTTCAGGAAGATTTCCCAAAAATAATAGAGAGGAAATAGATAGTAAGTGCAGTATTGTTATAACTTCAAATGAAACCTCTTCTATAAACTCATATGAAGCATTGAAGAACAAGGATATATTTTCACCACTTCCTACAGGAGTAAAAGATTTTGCCTTCCTTAATAGATTTAATGGAATGTTACCACATTATCGTTCTTTAATTCATAAAAGAGAATATGCTACTTCTGGTGAAGCAATCCATTGTTTACATCTTCACCAAATTTTTTCTAAACTAAAAGAACTCCCTAATAAAATCTATATTGAAACTTCAGATAAATTTGATGATAGAGAATTAGGAAAAATAAATGAAACAATCAATGGATTTGTTAAACTTTTTTATATTGATAAAGAACCAGATAAGAGTTTTCTTAACTTTATAATAGAATGGGCTAAACATATTTGTTCTTTAACAAACCCCAGAATAGCTTTACATTATCCTTTTAACTATAACTCTATTGGCTTGTTATCAGAGCTTTATTTTAAACAAAAACAAGTTGAATCCATCTGTTATTTAAGTAAAGATAGAATCTTAATAAAATATGAGGAGTATGATTGTGATGGATATAATGCCGAAATTCTAGCCTTAAGTGGATTTGGAAAATCAGAAAATGAATTTGATTTAGATTTTTTGAAATGTCATACTGATATCAAAACATCTCTTATTCATCTAGAAAAACTAACAGATTATAAGCTAAGATTAAGACTAAACGGCAATTTAGCTACTTCTAGAAAATATAATAAAAATGGAGAATTCTTGAATAATTTCGATACAGATCATGAATATAATGATTTACTTATATCTCTTATAGATTATCAATCAAAAGTAAACTCTCCGCCTACTCAAATAGCATTTAGAGGGGTTCCTAAATTTTTTGAAAAAGTAATTAACACTAAAATCAAAAAGATATTTAACTTAGATAATAATAAAAATCCTATTTCTAAAACATGCTACGTTGTTAATGATAGTGATATTTACTTCTTAAACTACCACAAAATAATGACTCAGAAATAACTATATATCATAATATGAATAACCAAAATAAAGGAGTGATTAATAATGAATAAAAATAAAATTATAAAGACAACAAGACCTATAACTTGTACAGGAATCATTCGTATACCTAATAAAAAAGTATTAGATATTAACAAATTTCTATTACATATTTAAAAAAGAGATATTGGAGGAATTATGAATAATAAAAAAGAAATAATTAAAATGATCTTTAAACTAAAAGAAAAACAAAATGAACGAGAAAAAGGATTAAAAAATGAAAGTACTAATTTACACTAGAGTTTCTACCACGATGCAAGAAGATAGGCAATCTTTACACTTCCAAAAAGAGAAGTGTAAAGACTTTTGTCAATTTAAAGGCTTTGAAGTTTGTAGTATAATTGAGGATGTACAATCTGGAGCTGATGATGATAGAGAAGGGTTTATAAAGCTTCAAAAAGAAATTGATAAGAAAAGTTTTGATATCTTAGTTGTCTATGAATCTTCTAGAATTTCTAGAAAAACTATTACAATGTTAAACTTTATTTTAGAACTTGAAAAAGCGGGTATTAAGTTTATATCTATTTCTCAACCAGAATTAGATACAACTACTCCAACTGGAATGTTATTTTTTCAAATACAATCAAGTTTAGGAGAATATGAAAGAAAACAAATTTCTCATAGAGTAAAATCAAATAAATTTCAAAGAGCAAAAAATGGTAAATTTCAAGGTGGAAATCTTCCTCTTGGTTATAAAAGAGATTCCGAAGGAAATACTATAATAGATGAACCTAATGCTCTAATAGTTAAAAATATATTTACAATGTATAAAGAAACTAAAAGTTTATCTGTAATATCAAAACGTATTGATAAGAATATTTCAAGTATTTTATGGATTCTTAAAAATCATTTTTATATAGGACTCCTTCCTTATGGGAGAAGAGAAAATAATATAAATACTGGTAGAGTTAAGATTAATAAAGTTTTCCATACATTTAAAGCTATTCATCCGCCAATAATAGAAAAAGAACTATTTGAAGAAGTTCAAGAACTTTTAAAAATATGTATAAAAACTAGAAATAATCCTAGTTATCTACTTTTCTCTGGGATGTTACACTGTACATGTGGTGGAAAAATGTATCAAAGAAAATTTAAACATTGGCGAACAAAAGCAACAAAATATAGCTATCGGTGTGAGGTTTGCAAAGGAACTATATCTAAAAATATTCTTGAAAAATATGTAATCAAACAAATTTTAGATCTTCAAGAACTTAATGAACTCAATGAAATTAAATCTATTGATACTTCTGAAAGGGAAAAAATAATAGAAGATATGCTTAATAAACTAAGAAGTGAAAAAGATAAATTAGTTTCTTTATATACAAAAGGATTTTTATCAGAAGATGAAATTGAAAATAAATTGAAAAAAATTGAAAAGGATATATCTGGATTGCTAGATGAGTTAGATCGTTTAAAAACATTAACTTATAATATCAAAGATAAAGAAAGTTTTAATAATAACTTAAAAACTTTAAAGGAAGTTATAGATAATAGAACTGACGATGATATAAATGATATAAAATCAATTTTTAAACTTATGATAGAAAGAATTGATATCATAAGTAAAACTCCATTAGATGTACATATAGTTTTACATTAAAAAAGAGCTTAGATTTAAAAGTCTAAGCTCTTTATATTTTAATCTTAAATTAGGTGTATGGTTTATTGTGGCGCCCCCAACAGGGATCGAACCCATAACCCTCTGATCCGAAGTCAGATGCTCTATCCAATTGAGCTATGGAGGCTCACTATAAGAGATTTTACAGCATTTTAAGATTTAAGTCAACAATTTTTCTTAATCCCAACACTCAACTCTTTCACCATATGGCATATCTATATCATTTTTATTGAAACTAGGATCTAATCCATTCTCTTTTTGATTGCTGTAATCGCCTAAAGCTTCAAAAGCAACTTTGCCTAATAAGAATATAGCTATAAGATTCAATACTGCCATTAATCCCATAAATAAATCTGCCATATTCCAAACAAGAGCTAATTCTCCTATAGAACCGAACATTACCATTCCAATAACTCCAACCCTATATAAGTTTAACCAAGTTTTATTTGGAGTTAAAAACTCTATATTTGTTTCTCCATAATAGTAATTTCCTATTATTGAGCTAAACGCAAATAGTAATATACATAATGCAATGAAAACATTTCCCCATCCACCAACTTGAGAACTTAAGGCATTTTGAGTTAATTGAATTCCTGTTAATCCTTCAGTCTTATGTGCTCCTGATATTAAAACCATAAAAGCTGTACACGAACAAATCAAAATTGTGTCTGTAAATACTCCTAAAGTTTGTACAAATCCTTGCTTTACAGGATGAGAAGTTTCTGCTGCTGCTGCTGCATTTGGTGCTGATCCCATACCTGCTTCGTTAGAAAATAAACCTCTTTTTACTCCAGTCATAATAGCAGCTCCTATTCCTCCTCCAACTGCTTGTCTAATTCCAAAAGCATTTTCAATTATATCTCTAAATATTTCTGGAACCATACTTATATTACTTACAATTACATACAGAGAAACTAAAATATAAAGAGTTGCCATAACAGGCACTACTGCAGCACTGAAGTTTGCTATTCTTTGAACTCCACCAAAGATTATAGCTCCTGTTGCAATGGCTAATATAACTCCTATTATTGTTCTATCTAATTTAAAAGCTTCATGAAAAGCTAAAGATATTGTATTTGATTGAACTGAGTTAAATATTAGTCCAAAAGTTATTGATATTAATATCGAAAATGCAACACCCATCCATCTTTTATTAAGAGCTTTTTCCATATAGTAAGCTGGTCCACCTCTAAAAGCTTCTCCATCTCTAACTTTATAAATTTGCGCTAAAGTACTTTCTACAAAACTAGAAGCTCCACCTATAATGGCTATCAACCACATCCAAAATATAGCCCCTGGTCCTCCTGAAGCTATTGCTATTGCAACCCCTGCTAAATTTCCAGTTCCAACTCTAGAAGCAGTACTTATACAAAATGCCTTAAATGATGAAACTCCACCTTTATGACCAACGCTATCACCCAAAATTTTTATCATTTGTCCAAAATATCTAATTTGAACAAATTTTGTTTTTAGTGTAAAGTATGTTCCTACAAATAATAACATTATAATAAGAACATAACCCCATAAAATATCATTAAAAAAATTTATTAATGAATTTAATATCTCCATTTTTCCCCCTTATTTCAATTTTTATGAAATAATTTTATCATAAATAATATAAAATGAAAAATATATTTTTTAAATTGCTATTATTTTTTTGTAAAAAAAAAGGAGTCATTGACTCCTTAAAATTACTTTGCTACTACGATATTTGTAGCTTGAGGTCCTTTTGCTCCCTCAGTTACATCAAAAGTTACTTCTTCTCCCTCGTTAAGAGTTTTGAATCCATCCTTTTGAATTTGAGAGAAGTGTGCGAATACATCCTTTCCATCTTCACCAGTGATGAATCCGAATCCTTTCTCTTGGTTGAACCATTTAACTGTACCTTTCATTTGATACCTCCATAAAAAATTTTGATTTCATGTAATAAATCTCCATTCAATCCAACTAATATAAGGTACCTATGTAAAGACCTTTAAATATTAAATACTAGAATTTCTTTCAATTTATACATCATTCAAACACAGTATACACTATTTAAATCTTCATGTCAAATATTTTCTATTGATGTAATTCTGTTATTTTCCAAAAAATAAAAAAATGGCGCTTCTTGCTGGGCTCGAACCAGCGACAACACGATT
>NZ_CAMQXC010000057.1 GCF_947038635.1 uncultured Cetobacterium sp.
TTGGATTTGTAACATTTACAAAAGGGGATGGGTTTATGACAATAAGTATTAATACAAAACATTTAAGACTGTTTAAGTTACTAGAGTTTACTCAGGGTGAAAATCTAGAATTCTGTGAGCTTTTTTTAGATATGAATAGAGCAAATATCTGTTCTTATTTAAAAGAAATACAAAAGATAGTCCCTAATAGAAAAAGCTCTACAAAAACAGATGATATAATAAAGATAGTTTTAAGTCAAAAAAGTTGTTTTTTCAATCTAAAAAAAGAACAAAACATTTCGAAGGAAGATAGGATTTTTTTTCTTACACTTCATCTACTTTTAAAAAGTTCTTTAAATCTTCAACTTTTATCTAATACTCTTGGAGTTTCTAGAAGAACACTGAATGATGATCTTTTAGTTGTCAAAAATAATATTGAAATCTATTCTTTAGATATTATGAGTATTCCAGGAAAAGGTATTTTTTTAGAAGGGGATTTTATAGATATAAAGCGTGCTCTATGTACATATATATATAAATATTTAGTTGAAGAAAACTATCTCCCCAATCTTTTTTCTCAATCTTTTTCTCATATTTTTCATAATTCTGAAATAGACGATATTTTACAAAAGCAAATAGAACAATTTATAACTATTGCCAATTGTGATTCTTTTTTTTACAATAGAGAACTTTTAAAAAGTTTCTATATAAGCTTCAAATTCTTAGATGATGATACAACTTTTGAAAATCAAATAAAAAATAATCTTAATACTTTAGATGATTTTAAAATATACTTTGAAAATATTTTTAATCCTAAATCATTAAATAGTATTTTTAATTTTTTTCAAAACTCTCTTTTAGGAGAAATCTCATTTGAAGATATTCGCTTTCTAATAAATATTTTAAAAATCTGTAAAGGACTTTTCCCAGAGGAAACGGTTTTTATTAAGGATCACTTTATTGTATTTAAAAAAATTTTAAAAAACAATTTAAACTTGGATTTAAAAAGAGACCTGTTTATAGATAGATTCTTATCTAGAACTTCCTTTTGCAGTAAGCAAAAACACTACTTACCTATTTTTGAAATGTCTTTTTTGAATCTAAATTTAGATAGTTTAACAGTGGAAAAATGTATAAAGCTTTTTAAAGAATTACGAAAGGTTTATTGGAATATCTCTTTTACAGATGTAGTGTCGTTGTATCTTTATGTTAACTCTACAAATAAAAAAGAGGACGAAAAAAAATTAGTTATAGTATACAGTTCAATTCCAAAGTATCTTTTAGAGCAACTAAAAGATAAAATTGAAGTTGATAACAATATAACTATAACTAACTTTATAAATGTAAATCTATTTAATGATTTTATTAAACTTAATAATATTCAATGTGTTGGAGTTTTTGAAGGTGTTCTTAAAAACTCTCTTGGTAATTTAGAAGTTAAGTATCTTACACTTCCAATTTAATTACTTTTTATATATATAATAGGGATCTCTTCAAGAGTCCCTTTTTTTATATTTATCAGAGGATAACTTTTACTCTCCTCTTTCACTTGAGTGGTATTTTTTAAAAGCTTTGAAATATCTCTATTCCTTTTTACAAGAATTTTTATTTTTTCACTGTTCTCATAAAAATCTTTTAAAATAACCTCTACTCCAATTAATCCACTATTTAATCTTCTATTTATATTTTCAAAACCAATACCTCGCCCTCTTAGCTCTAAAAGATAACTTAAACTTCCCTGTATACCATAAAAATTTCTAGCTGTATTTAAAGATGAAGTTGCTTCATATAAAACTAAAGGTTTTCCATTTCTAGGTTTCATAAAAGGATTGTAGTAGTAGTCAAACGACATACTATTTTTTTCTAATCCCGCCTTTACTTTTCCCAAAGTATCTGTAGAATAATTTTTTAACTCTTGAGGATAGTTTATATTTGTTGTATTTAGTCCTAAAATATCATAATAAGGAAGTGCTCCATCTTTTAAAATTCCTGAGTATGATTTTTCATCAGCAATATACTCATGTATATCTATAAAAACTTCAGGTTGAATCTTATCATATACTTCCCTTATTATATTAGCTTCAATTGTTTGTAACTCCACATGATCATCATTTATATCGAGTTTTCTACTAGAGGTTCTAGTAAAATTTTTAGCTCCATCTGGATTAACTCTTGGCATTATCACTATATCTATTTTTTCTAAAAGATAATTTAAATCACCATGAGTTATTCGTTTTACAGTTCCTAAAAGAACATCACATCCCATAGGTTCGTCACCATGTTGTTGTGCTATTAATAAAGCTCTAGGTTTATCTTTTTTTTCTTTTGAAAACATAATAATTGGCAGATAGTTCCCTTTAACTGTAGGTCCTAATAAATCAACTGTTGTATTTTTATTTGTTGTATGTATAGCTCCTAAATAATCTAACATCTCTTTTTGAGTTGTAAACTCAGATCTATTTTTCAAAGTAGCTGGTGTTTTAACCATAGGAGTGGTATCTGGAAAAAAACTTTTTATAGATGCTGGCTCTTTATAACTCTTTCCAGGAAAAGCTATTATTGAGGTAATAGATATAAAAAAAATACATACACTTTGTAGAACCACAGTCTTTTTCATAAAAACCTCCATTTTTAAATGTCTATTTTTATTAATCTACCGTACTGTGCCATTAAATCCTCTATTAACTTTTCTTTATCTATGCTTTCACTATTTTTCTCTATAACTTTTAAAAGTGTTTTTAAACTTATCACTCTATTCTTCTCATTTTCCATATATGTTCTGATCTCTTTAGCTATATGAAAAATCTCATTTTCAGTTAGTTTTTCAGGAAGATATTTTTCATCTTTAGAGTAGCTTTCTACTAAACTAAAAAACTCATCTCTCTCTCCAAACTCTTTTATACTAAAATTATTTCTTAATCTATATATAGCTGGGATTAAATAACCTAAAAGTTTTGAATGTAGCTCTTTATAATCTAATGAAGCACTAAAAGTTTTTTCTAGTAACGTCGTTAATCCAAGCAGATATTTTTCAACACTCTCTTTTAACTCCTCTATATTTTCAGTCACTCCACCACTAATAAAATACTCTGTTATATGAACTAACTCATAACTTAGATCAGTATCTAAATATTTTCCTAAACTATCTTTTGCAATTTCATAGTGAGAGGTATTAACTAAAAACTCATAATTAGCTTTTCTATTTATAATATGTCCCTCTTTCACTCTTTCTAAAGAAACATATAGAAATATTTTCATAAGTTTTACAAAGTCCTCTTTGAACTCCACTGAAAATTTTCGTCCAATATCTAGAATAACTGTTTCTAACTCTTTTAACATCTCATCATCTATATTTTGAAAAATATAGTTTAAATCTAAAGGGGTTATCTCTAAGTTGCAATACTCTAAATACTTTAAAGCTTTTAAGTGTCTTAATTTTTTCTCATTTCCAACAATAGAAAATCTATTTTTTTCAGATTCTAACTTTAAACTATATCTTTTCAAGTTTTCATTTAAAAACTCTATATCTTTTTTCAGAGTAGCCCTTGTTATCTCTAACTTTTCCTCTATAAAACTAAGTCTCACATCTTTTACAAAAAGAAAGGTCATAAGTATAAACTCTGCCCTTTCCTCCTGCTCCAATGTATAGTAACTTTTATAAACCTCTTTATAAAATCTATCTAACTCACTCTCACTCAAATGAATTAGCAATTTTTTTCTATCTTTTTCTATCCATTTATCCAATATTTTTTTTAGATAAAAATTTAGATTATCAATTATATATCTTAGATTTCTCTCACTTGTTTCCATTTGAAAAAGAATCTCATCCACTGTTTTTCCAGCATTTACTAGCTTTAAAACTTCTAACTCTTTTCTTTTTAAACTCATATCATCACCTAAGATATTATAACTTTCTTATCTCACTTTTTCAATAGCTCTTTTAATACCTTCAACTGCTATCTTTACTTTTGAAAGTGGACATCCCACATTTAAACGAATTCTATCTTTGTCACCATAAGCCTCTCCAGACATAATAGCCACTTTTCCATCCTCAATAAGTGATTTTTTAAATCTTTCCATATCTATATTACAATCTTTCAGATCTATCCACATAAGATATGTTCCCTCAGGTATTAAAGCTCTAACTCCATGAAATCCGTTTAACTCTTTCTCTACATATTCACAGTTTTTAGTTAAATAACTATTTAACTCATCCACCCAGTATCCACAACTATTATATGCAACCATTGTTGATAATACTCCAAAAATTGTTGGAGATGATAGTGAGTCTACCTCCTTTAAGTGAGTCACAAACTTTTCTCTAATATCATCTTGAGGTATTATTGCATATGAACCTCCAAAAGCTGGTGTATTAAAAGTTTTTGATGCTGAACTTACAATTAAACATCTTTTCGTATCTATTTTTAATACTGGAGTTACCTCTCTTCTAGCTATATCCATGTGAATATCATCTGAAATTAGAATAACATCATACTTTTCACATAAATCTATTAGCTTTTTTAACTCCTCATATTTCCAAACCTTTCCAACTGGATTTTCAGGATTACAAAGTAAAAATGCTTTTACTCCACTTTTAAATCCATCCTCTATCACTGCAAAATCTGTATGAAACTCTCCGTTCTCATCCTCTTTTAAAGTTACTTCAAAAAGGTCATAAGGTTTTAAAATTTTTGTGAACCCATCGTATCTTGGAGTGTGAGTCATAACTTTTCCATTTTTTCCAATTAACTCCTCTAATAGCATAGAGATACTATAGATTACATTTGGTGAATACACTACCCAATCACTATCTATCTCTGTAGCATATCTATTTTTATACCAGTTTTTTATAGCACCTTTATAATCTTCATGATTCCAACGTGAGTATCCAAAAATTCCATGAGCTGTTCTTTCAATCACTGCATCTAAAATCTCTTGAGGACATTTGAAATCTGTATCAGATATAGAAAATGGAGTTAAATCCTTTGTTCCAGGTCCAAATCTATCCTCTATATAATCCCACTGAGTACAGTAGGTTCCTTTTCTATTTATAATCTCATCAAAATTCATATATCCTCCTAATATTTACCTATATAAAAGGGGGGATTATTTCCCCCCGAATTTTATTACATTAACTTTTGTAACTGTTTCTTTAATACTTGAACTTTTGGTCCAATTATAACCTGTACATTTGTATCATTTAGTTTTACAACATTTACTGCTCCAGCTGCTTTAACAGCTTCAACATCTATTTTATTTGCATCTTTAACTACAAGTCTAAGTCTTGTTATACAGTTATCTAAACTTACAATGTTCTCTTTTCCACCTAAAGCTTCTAACATAACTTTAGCTGTATATCCAGCAATATCCCCACTATCAACAGCTTCTTGTGCTTGAACTGAGTTGTCTCTTCCTGGAGTTGGAATATCATACTTTAAAATATACCACTTAAACACGAAGTAGTAAATTAAAAACCATACAATTCCCACAGGGATTACGTAGAACCACTTTGTCCAGAATCCTTGGAACACTCCAAATACTAAGAAATCTATTATGTTTCCATCAGTATTTCCAATAACTACTTTTAAAAGTCCCATTACCATAAATCCAAGTCCAGTCATAATTGCGTGGAACACATAAAGAACTGGTGCGATAAATAGGAATATAAACTCTATTGGTTCAGTTATTCCACCAACTGCTGATGCTACAACTGCTGATATTAAAAGTCCCTTGATCTTTTTTCTATTCTCTAAGTATGCTGATTTATATATTGCTAATGCTGCTCCTGCAAGTCCAAACATAAATGTTGGCATCTTACCCTGAGATAAGAACTTTGTTACTTCTGGAGATACAAATTGTCCACCTTGAGCAAACTGGTTATAGAATATATTTAGTGCTCCGTGAATTGTTTCTCCTGCCTGAGTTACATAAGTTCCTCCAGCTTCAGTAAATCTAATTGTTGCAACTAAGATATGGTGAAGTCCAAATGGAAGAAGTAATCTCTCTCCAGCTCCAAACAGAAATGGTCCAAATGGTCCAGCTCCACTAATTGCTGCTCCAACTTTATTTATTCCAGCTGCAAAGAAAGGCCATACCATTGGTACTGCAAGTCCTACAACTGACATTATTAAAACTGTTGCTATCGCTACAAATCTTGTTCCTCCAAAGAAAGAAAAAGCATCTGGTAACTCAATATTTTGAAACTTTTCATGAATAAAGAAAACTATAATTCCACAAATTAAAGCTCCTAAAGCACCTGTATCGATACTTTGGATTCCCATTACCATCTTTGTATCTACAACTTTTAAAAGTCCTGTTTCATTTAAGTAGAAATTTGTTCCAAGCTGCATTGCAATATAACCCATAAGTCCTGCAAATGCTGCTATCTCTTTGTTCTCTCTTGCCATTCCCAATGGAATTGCCACAGCAAACATAAGTGGTAAAAATGAAAAGGCAACTAAACTTATCTTTATCATAAAGTTAAATATACCTTGTAAGAAACTATTTCCTAAAAATGGAAACATCTCTATTGTTGTTCCACCTGTAAAGGCAGCTCCGATTCCAAGTAAAATTCCCATTGCTGCAAGTAAAGCTACTGGCAACATAAATGTCTTCCCTAAGCTTTGGAAAAACTCCCATGCACTTATTCTATTTTTGGTAGTCATTTGACACTCTCCCCTTAAAACTTTTTTTATATACCAAATTGTACATATAAAAACATTTTTGTTCAATTCATAATCTTTTTCATAATTTTTTGAAAGAAATTAATAGTTTTAGTTTTGAAAATTACTTTTCATTATACCATATTAGAAAAAAATATTTGATTTATTGTATAATTCAATGTACAATTGTACATATTAAAGTGAAATATTTAACAAAAAAGGAGTACTAGATTTATGGAATCGAAAAAATTAAACTGGCGTATGCTAGCCATGATGGGATTCACAATTGTTTGGGGATTTGGTAACGTTGTTAACAACTACGCAAATCAAGGTTTAACAGTTGTAGTTTCTTGGGTATTAATTCTTTCTCTTTACTTTTTACCATATGCACTTATGGTAGGAGAGATGGGATCTGTGTTTGATCACAAAGCTGGAGGAGTTTCAAGTTGGGTAGGATCAACTTATGGACCTATGATAGCTTATCTTGCTGGTTGGACATATTGGGTTGTTCACATCCCTTATTTAGCACAAAAACCTCAAAGTGCATTAGTTGCTTTAAGTTGGGTTTTCTTCCAAAATGGAGATATGATAAAAACTTTTAACCCTTTAGCTTTACAGAGTATCGTTTTAGGAATCTTCCTACTTTTCCTTTGGTTATCATCTAAAGGTATGAACTCTTTAAAAAGAATAGGAGCTCTTGCTGGAACATCTATGTTCTTCATGGGTATTTTATATATTTTACTAACAGTTGCTGCACCATCTCTTATGAGCATCAATCCTGCTACAACTGATTGGTCACTATCGACATTTATGCCTAAGTTTGACTTTACATACTTTACTACTATATCTATGTTAGTATTTGCTGTTGGTGGATGCGAGAAAATCTCTCCATACGTTAAAGACGTTGAAAATCCTCATACAAACTTCCCTAAAGGGATGTTAGCACTTGCTGCTATGGTTGGTATGTCAGCTCTACTTGGTTCATTTGCAATGGGAATCATGTTTAACAGTGGAAATATTCCTGCTGACTTAAAAATGAATGGTCAATACTACGCATTTAAACTTTTAGGTGAATACTACGGTGTTGGAAACGCACTTATGGTTTTATATGCTGTAGCTAATACTCTATCACAAATATCAGCACTTATGTTCTCTATTGATGCTCCACTTAAAATATTAATTGGAGAAGGGGATAAGAACTTTATACCAGCTGCATTTACTAAGACAAATGAAAATGGAGCACCTATCAATGGATATAAACTGACTGCTGTACTTGTTGGAATCCTAATTATAATTCCAGCACTTGGTATTGGAGATATGAACAATCTTTATAACTGGCTTCTTGATTTAAACTCAATTGTTATGCCACTTAGATACTTATGGGTATTCTTAGCATACATTGGACTTAGAGGATTAATTAAGAATAAAGCTTTAAGTGATAGTTCAGGGTTTAAGTTTGTTAAAAATGATAAGATTGCAACAGCTATCGGAATCTGGTGTTTTGCATTTACAGCATTTGCATGTTTAATGGGTATCTTCCCTAAAAACATTGAAACATTTAGTTCTGAGTGGTTCTTCCAAATTACTCTTAACATTTTAACACCAATTGTTCTAGTTGGACTTGGACTTATCTTCCCTAAAATAGCTAGAAAAACAAATAAATAGATTTAACATAGAAAACACAGAGGTTTTGTAAAGACCTTTGTGTTTTTTATTTTCTTGTATATAAAATAACATTTCTTTTACTTCATTTTAATTTTCATTTAACACAATTAGTCTATAATTATTTTAACAAATATTTATACAACTTTTTAAGGGGAGGATTTTTAAAAGTGAATACCATTAAACTTTTAGCACTTTTTACAACTTTAACAACTTCAATTTTTTCAGCAGATTTTAACTATTTAGGTACTAAACAACCATATAACGTTAAAGAGATTTCCACTGCTCCTACACCTAATGGATATAAACCATTCTTTGTGAACCATTTAGGAAGACACGGTTCTAGACACCTTTCTTCTCCTAAATATGATGTTTCTCTATATGAGTTACTATCTATTGCAGAAAAAGAAAAAGCTATTACTCCTGAAGGATTAAAATTAAAAAACTCTATAGCACAACTTATGGAGATTGAAAAAGGAAACTATGGACTTTTAACTGATGTTGGTGTTAAAGAGCAAAAAGAGATTGCTAAAAGATTTTATGAGAATAATAAAGATATTTTTGGAAAAGATGTTATAGCTTCATCAACTTATGTTGAAAGAGCTCAGCAAAGTAGAGATGCTTTTTTAGAAGAACTTGGAGAGTACACTCCAAATATAAATTTTAAAGTTTCTACAAATAGTAAAAAAGATATACTTTTAAGATTTTTTGATCTCTCTCCAGAATATGAGGAGTTCTCTGAAAATGGTAATTGGAAAAAAGAGTTAAATACATACTCTAAAAGTAAAAACTTTAACAACGAAGTTTTAAATCAACTTTTCTCTAAAGAGTTTATTAAAAAATTAGAAAATGGTGAGTTTAAATTAAAAGATAGTAAAGG
Organism: uncultured Cetobacterium sp.; assembly: GCF_947038635.1. Taxonomy (GTDB): domain Bacteria; phylum Fusobacteriota; class Fusobacteriia; order Fusobacteriales; family Fusobacteriaceae; genus Cetobacterium_A. The sequence goes on from NZ_CAMQXC010000057.1 coordinate 9,184, forward strand.
CAAAGTTGTTTTAAAAAATCCAACTGATGCTGTTAGAAATCTTTATGATCTATATATTATCCAAGCTAGTATTGGAAAAAATTTAGGCTTTGGAGATTTTTTTAGTGAAGAGCAATTAAAGTGGTATGAAGAGGTTGACAATTTAAGTGATTTTTATGAAAAAGGACCTGGGAAAAACGGAGAGGATATTGCTACAAATATCGCTTTACCTCTTTTAGAAAATTTTATAGTTACAAGTGATGAAGCTATAAAAAATCAAAATATCTCAGCTAACTTAAGATTTGCCCATGCTGAAACTACTATTCCATTTATAACTTTACTAGATATCAATGGCTACTCAGCAAAAGAGGACAATATGGAAAAAGTTTATGAGAAATGGTTAGGAAGAGATATATCTGGTATGTCTACTAATATTCAGTGGATATTCTATAAAAATGATAAAAATGATGTTTTAGTTAAAATTTTGCACAATGAAAAGGATGCTGAGCTACCAATAGCAACTACTATGAAACCATATTATAAATGGGATGATGTTAAGAACTTCTACACTAGTAAATTAAAATAAAAATTTGGGAGGGTATAGATTTGAAAATTTTAAATAGATTGTTTACATTAGGATTACTTGGTACTGGACTTTTTATAACGGGGTGTGGAAAAGAGGAGGTAAAAGAGAAAAAACTTGTTATCGCCTTTGGAATTGATGAAGATTTAGAATCTAAAGTTGTAGCAAAAGATAAGTTTTTAAAAGATTTAGAAAATGCTGTTGGAATGAAAGTTGAATGGTTTGAACCATCATCTGATATGGCTTTAACAGAATCTTTAAAAGCTAAAAAAAATAGAACAGATTTAGCTTACACAGGAGCTATGCCATATTTTATGGCTGCTACTAAAACTCAAATTGAACCACTAATCTCTTTTGCTAAAGATGGAAAGTTGGAAAACTGGGGGAAGTTTTCATATTTTTTAACTAGACCTGATACAAATATAAATGAGTTCAGTGAAAAAGATTTAATAAATCTAAAAAGCCCCTATACTTTTGCTTATACAAAACAATCTTCAGGCTCTACATATCTGTGGCCTGTAAATGACCTGATTACAAGTGGAATAATTAAGGATTCTAATGATTTCACTATTAAGTTTAAACCTTACGAAACTGGTTCTACAACAAATACTGTGAGAGCACTTTTAGATAAAGATGCTGATATTGGAGTTATCTCATCTAACTCATATGTAAAAAATAAAAAGTTTTTCACTGAGGACAATCATAAAATTATATATAAAAGTTCTGTTATACCAGATAATCTTTGGTTAGTACAAGAGAGTATGCCACAAGATTTAAAAGAGAAGTTAGAAAACTTTTTCTTAAACTATAACGATGCTTTCTTTATGGAAAATTTTTATGGTAAGAAAAATGGTGAACAACACATTAAAGTTACAAAGGACAACTTCAAAATAATTGGACAGGTTATGAAAAATCTTAATTTAACAGAGATAAAAGAGGATTAATTTAAGGGGGTATATATGAACACTATTATAACTATAAAAGATGGAGTTAAAAGTTATAACAACAGCTTTTTAGCTCTAAACAACATAAATTTAACTATTAAAAAAAGGGAGTTTGTAGCTATAATCGGTTCTTCTGGAGCTGGTAAATCCACACTTCTAAGATCTATTAATGCAATGAACCCTCTTAGTAGTGGAAGCGTTATATTTAATGGTGAAGATATTTGTAAAGTTTCTGGTGGAAAGCTAAGAAAAGTGAGAAGAGAGATTGGAATGATTTTTCAACACTACAATCTTATTGAAAGACTCTCTGTAGTTCAAAATGTACTTCACGGAAGACTTGGATATATGTCTGACTTTAAAGGATTCTTTGAACTATATTCAGAAAATGATAAAACAAAGGTTCTAAATATTCTTAAAAGATTAGGACTTGAAGAGCATTGTTACAAAAAAGCCTCTGAGTTAAGTGGAGGACAAAAGCAAAGAGTTGGTATCTCTAGAGCTCTTGCACAAAATCCAAAATTGATTTTAGCTGATGAGCCCATTGCAAGTTTAGATCCAAAATCCTCTGAAATTGTAATGGAAACTTTGAAAAATATCTGTCTTGAAGATGATATAACTTGTATTGTAAATCTTCATCAAGTTGAATTTGCTAAAAACTATGCCACTAGAATTATTGGAATGAAAAATGGAGTTATAGTCTTTGACAACACTCCTGAAAATCTAACAGAGGAGATTATCAATGAAATATACGGTAAAAATGTTTAATAAAAATGATATCTTTACTTTAGGAGTTATCTCTATAATCTATCTTTTAATAGCATATAGATTGGATTTTTCTTTTTTATCTTTTCTAATTGAACTTCCATCTGCTGTTGCTTTTATAAGTGAAGAGATGCTTCCAGTAAACTGGAAAAGTTATAATAACTATATGACACCCCTACTTGATACATTTTGTGTAGCTATAGTTTCATTAGTTTTTTCCTCTGCTATCTCTTTTTTCTTAGGTTTTCTGTGCTCAGAAAAAACTATGCACTTTAAACTAGTTAGAGATTTAGTTAAAAGCTTTGCTACAGTTTTAAGAAATATTCCAAATATAATCTGGGCCCTTATGTTTGTTCCTGCCTTTGGTGTGGGAATTACAACTGGAATAATAGCTTTAACTGTTGGAAACATTGGAGATATGACTCGTTTTTATTATGAAACTATCGATGAAGTTGATTTAGAGCTACTTACCTCTTTAAAATCTACAGGGATGTCTCATCTTCAAGTTATAAGATTTGGTGCTATCCCACAAGCTATTCCTGGATTTATCTCTTGGACTATCTACTCTTTAGAGAGTAACATCCGTTCCTCTGCTGTTATAGGATTAGTTGGTGCTGGAGGAATTGGTATGTATATAAGTAACAATTTAAGTTTAATGAAATACAATACTGCAGCTATGGGAATTCTTTTAATTGTAGTTTGTGCTATTGTAACTGAAATTATCTCTAATATTTTAAGAAAGAGGATTATTTAAATGAATAAAAACTATTTTGGAAAAATTAAAATAAAAGATCACAAAAATGATAAGTTTTTAAATAAAATTATGCTAGGAATCTCTATTTTATTCGTTCTATCTTTTTTTAAACTAAACTTAGATTTTGGAAGAGTTATAAGGGGATTAAATAGACTGGGAAATATTCTTTTAGAGTTTGGAAAACCAGACACCTCTGTTTTCAAATTTGTTTTAATCGCTGTTTGGGAATCTTTTGAAATAGCTTTTATGGCAACTTTAGTGGGAGTTATATTCTCTGTTCCATTAGCTTTTTTAACAGCATCTAATACAGCTCCTTGGAAACCACTATCTTTAGCTATAAAATCATATATATCTTTTATTAGAGCCGTTCCATCTCTAATATGGGCGGTTATATTTGTATCATCTGTTGGTCTTGGACCTTTTTCTGGAATTCTAGGACTTTCTGTTCACACAGTAGCATATCTTACTAAAGCATACTTTCAATCTATTGAAGATTTAGGAGAGGAAAGTATTTTAGCCATTAAAGCTACTGGAGCATCTTGGTTAAATATTATGAAAGCTGCAATACTTCCAAATATAAAAAGGGTTATTACTGGATGGACTGCACTGAGATTTGAATCTAATATGGCACAATCATCTATTATAGGAGTTGTTGGTGCTGGGGGAATAGGTTACATAATCTCTAAATTTATAAAATCTTATGATTTCAACGCTGCTGGAACTGCTTTAATTGTTCTAATGATTATATCAGTTTCTGTAGAGCGTTTAGGTTCACTACTAAAAACTTATACAGAGAGAGGTTAAAAATGAAAACTATTTTTTTAGGAACAGGATCTGCTAATGGACTTCCTGATGC
>NZ_CAMQXC010000058.1 GCF_947038635.1 uncultured Cetobacterium sp.
CTGCTAAAGCTCCAACAGTAAATCCAAATGCTAGATTTATAATCTCATTAGCTATTCCCATCTGTCTTAGTCCCATAGCTCCAACAAAAACTATTATGGCTATTTTTGCAATACTAGCTATTTGATCTTTATTTGCTAAAGATGTATTTTTAATTATTTTAGCTGCATAGTTTGCTATTACAATTCCAATTGCTATAACTATAACACCTAGTAGGATATCACCTAGTAAAACTGTTAATCTTAAACTTAAATCTTGTAATGATCCAAAATTTAGAATCTCTATTGATTGAATTATTGCAAAATATATGATTAAAATTTTCGAGAATTTTCCAACTAATTTAGAATAATTATTTTCAATAGTTTTTAATCCAGCTTTTTCAAGATATGAATCAAACTTTAAACCAATCAGTAAATTTGTTATTATGTTTTCAATAATTCTTCCAAAGTATAGTGCAACAACTAAAACTAATGCTACACCTACTAAATTTGGAACATAGTTAAATAAAATATTTAACATACTTATTACTGGCGATATAATTATATCTAATCCTAAATAATTTAAAGACGCTGAGAACACTGGTATCAATACTAATACATAAACTATATTTGCTATAACACTTGAAAGTTTTCCTTCAAATAAAACTTTTCCATCTATACTTAATTTTTCATCAAGTTTAAAAGAATCTAAAACTCCTTTTAAAATATCTCTTAATTTAGATGCTATGAACCAACCTACAACTAAAACTAAAGCAGCTGCAACTAAACTAGGAACATAATTTAAGAATTTAGTTAACATATCAGTTATTGGAATAAGTATTTTATCCAATTTTAATGCTGCTAAAACACCTGGTAAAATAAGAATAAATATTACTAATGAAATAATTTCACTAAATATTTTTGATAAAGATATTCCATTTTCATTAGAATGTATCTTTTCATCAACTTTCATCTTTCTAAAGAATATTTCAGAGAACTTTTGAGAAAGTTTTGCTAAAATAATTGCAACTATTAAAAGTACTATTCCTCCTAATACATTAGGAATATATGAGAATATTGGATCTAAAAGATTTAAAATTGGATTTACTAATCTGCTAAATCCTAGTTTTTCCATTATTATACCTATTATAAAAATCACAAAGATATAGTAGATAAATTTAAGAAGTATCTTTATTGCAGAAGTACTTGTTCCACCCTCTTTTCCAGTAATTTCATGCTCTAAGTTAGAAAAAAGTTTAGTTTTAGTTAAAACATGTTCTAACTTACTCACCACAACTGATGCTAAAGCTAACCCCACTAATAGTATAATAATTGATGCAATGATATTAAGTGTTACATTGTTGAGAATTAAAAGCTTAATCTCTTCCATTTTTTACCACCCTCCTATTTCTTCTAATTTATTTATAATCAGGCAAATTATAAATATTGCTATAAAAATTGTTATTGATAAGACCATATTCATCACTCCCTAATTAATTTTATTTATAGCCTTTTTTACTACTATTTTTTAACTTTTCTTTTTTTAATGTTTACTTTTTTATGTTTTTTGTGGTATTACTAATAATGCAAGGAGGTGGATAAATTGAATTATAAATTTATTAAAAAAATGTTTTTCTTTATTTTTTTATTACTTATGATTATCGGATGTTCTAATAATCCTTATCAATGGGAATCAACTCAAGTTGCTATTAATAATTCATATAAGTTGCAAACAGGAGATATTATTATTAAAGATAAACTAATTACTGATCCTATTTCTTGGTTAGGACATAGCTCTGTTATGATTAGTGATACTCACATTGGTGACTTTCCAATGCCTGGAAGTGATTATTATACAATTAGTGTTAGAGCTTGGCTCAATGAACCTGAGCGTAAAGTTATCGTTTTAAGATATCCTCAATTTAATCAACAATTTAAAGAGGCATTTTTAAAAAATGTAGAAAAATATGGTCATGGTAAGTACAGGACATCTTTCTTTAAAAATAATGATACTGATTTCTATTGTTCTAAATTTGTTTGGTTTTTATTTTCAAAAACTGCTGAAGACTTAGGTTATAATTTAGATTTAGATTCTAACAAAGGCCCTATTGTTTTTCCATATGATTTCTTAAATTCAAAAAATTTGAAACAAGTTATTCTTTAGTCATTTTAATTTATTGACCTCTTATTTTAAAAGTTGTATAATTATAAGAAGTTTTAATTACTAAAAGGAGAAATTAATGGATAGGCAAGTTACAATTGAATCAGTTAAATTAGTTGAACAACTGAAAAAAATATTCCCTAAGGATGGATATCATCTTATCAGTTTACAAGAAAAGTTTTACATTTGGGAAAAACATATGGATATTTCAAAAGATAAACCTGTTGAGGAGTATGATACTGGAGTAAAAACAAGAGATTTATTAAACTCAAATGAAAAAAAGTTTTATGAAAATCTATATGGTAATATAAAGCCTGAAAATCTTATAAATTTTAATTTAAAACCAAAATTAATTGAAAATAGTGATGAGGTTCTTAGTAAAACTCTAATTTTAGGAGAGGATTTTATAAATCCTAAAAATCAAAGAGTTTTAAAGTTTACTTTTCTAAATTTTAGAAATTATGATGTTGAAGAGTTAAAAAAGAAAAAACTTTCTGAACAAGACTTTATTGATTCTTTAGTAAATAGTTTTTATCCAGACAGTGTTGATGAAATAGAAATAGATGAACCAGGATATTATTTTTTTGAAACTGAAAAAATTGTTATTCCAGGTATTATTATTTTAACTGCTTCAATACTTTTCATGGTTTAAAGATTTTTAAAGGATTTAAAAGATATTTTATGTATATAATTATATAAATCTATTGCGGAGGTTTTATTATGTATTATAGAGAATATTTTTTTTATCTAAAAGAAAGATTACCAGAAAAGTGCTATGAGGTGCTAAAAGAGTGTTATAAAACACAAAAAAATGATATAGAAAATAATTTTAAACTATTACACAACTCTATAGTAAAAGTTGAAACTGTAGATATTTTATTACCAATTAAAGAGACTTATTATCACATGAATTATGAAATTCTTTTGAGAGAAGAACTTATAATGAAAGATGATTCAAGAGAGAACCGTTACAAACTTGATCGTTTTGGTATATATCTTTTACACTATTTAAATGATTAAATTTAAAAATAAATGGAGGCACTATGAAAGAAGCAAAGAGCTTTGCTGATACCTTATATCTTTTAATGGAGGATTTTGAATACACTATTCCAGAACTAGAAGATGATATTTTTTCACTTTTACGTGATGATTTTCAACTTACACTGACAGAGGAAAATAAACACCTTTATTTTCTTTTAGAGAGTTCTAATTTAGATCAAAATATTAAACTTAATGTTGAAAGAGTTGAGTATGATGGAGAAGAGTTCTTTATTGTGTCATCTGTAAAGGTAGCTTAGGGAGTAGTTAAACTACTCCCTTTTTTCATATCCCAACTCTTTTAATTTATCTACTATCTCTTCATCACTTAAAAATTCTAAATTCAAAAGTTCTTCATAAGGATTACCATTTAATTTTAAAAGTTTAGCAAAAGCTGGCTCTGTTTTTATTCCACTTTTTTTTAACGCAACTATTTTTTCTTTAAATTTTAAACTACAACAACTTAAAATTCTCTCTTCAATAATCATATGTCTATATCCATTTGTTTCAAAAGAACTAACTTTTGAGGCGTATATTTCAATTTCTATATTATCTACAAAAAAATTAATTACAACAACTCCAGTAGTTGAAAATGTATCTATAATTTTAAAATTTTTAAATTGAGAGAAATTTTTAGTGCTAATATTTTTTAAGCTATCTTTATTTTTTAAATTGATTTCACATACAATATCTAAGTCACTTTTATCCACATCAACTCCAATTGGTATAGTTCCAACTAAAATTGGATTAAATTCCTCTAATATTTTAAATATTTTTATATTTTTTAATATTTTATAACTTTGCTTTTGTTTTAAATTCCCAACTTTTAAATACTCTACATCTTTAAATTTTTCCATACACAACTCCATTTTCGTTTATTTTTTAATTATTAAGTTTTTTTTACAAACACTTTTCTTGTTAAATTTTACTATTTAAAAACAAATTTGACATTTATATACATTTATAGTACTATATCTGTGAGACCGAATTTGATTGAATAGATCTATATACCCCCCAAAATCTATTTTAATCTTTTTTATTTTTTAACACTCCCCCGTGTTAATAAAAAACTCCTTTTCCCCAAAAGGAGTTTTTTTTATTCTCCAATAATTTTAAAATAAAAAAGGAAATAAAAATTTTATAAGAATAATATTTCAGAAGTTTAGAACTATAGGAGGTTTATATATGAAAAAATTACTTTTAAGCTTAACGGTTTTATTATCACTTACAGCTTTTGCTAACTCTAAAGAGGATATGATTGAAATGGGGTTAATGAATAAGTTTCCTGCTTTAACAGATGGTAAAACAACTATCAATGTTCATGAATATGATGTTGATTTAGATCACCATAAAATAGAACTAAAAGTTGAATTAAAGGGTGATGCTTCAAAAGATGAATATGATAAATTAGATAAAGCAAAATTAGAAACACTTGCTGCTGAAATGGCAAAATATACTCAAACTGAATCAGGAAAAACTCTTCCAGTTTATGTTGAAATCGAACTAGATAGAGATATGCTTCCAGATGAAGTTTTATATAAAAATACTTTTTAAATAAAAATTAAACTAAAAAGGCAACTTTCAATGCTGAATCATTGAAGTTGCCTTTTTTTAAAATCTAATACCCCCGTATTTACATATATATTATCATATTTTTAAACTAATTTCAAGTTATTTGTTCATTTTTTGTAGTTTTTTACTCAAAATCATCTATTAAAAAGTTTTTTTTAATCCTATCTGATATTTGGTCGAAATAAATCGACTTATCTATATAACAATCTATAAAATTTTCATCCAAAATATTATAATTCTCCAATCCTTCTAACAAATCTGAACGATTAATAATCAATCTATCTTTAAAAATTTCATTGATATATTTTTTTATATCTTTAGCTGAAAAAATAGATATATATTTATCAAAAAATAGATGCAAACTATTTTTTGTATAATTTTCATAAATCTCCACTGCATCAGAGTGATTTTTTATATAGTTTATATTATCTACATATTTTTTAAACTCATCGATAGGAATTACAGATCCTGAGATATAAAATATACTGTCTATATAAACTAGATAGGGTTGTATCTTATATATTGTTTCTAATTTCTTATCTATTAAACTATTCATGTCTCTCCTCCTTCTTTAATCCCGTATCTGTTATTATATTCTACGAAATAGTTTATTCATTTCTTTTTTTTGAATAAAAAAAAGTAACAACATCATATTGTTACTTTTTCCAATTAACTATCCCATCAAAGGTTGATAAATATTAGAAAGTTCTTCACCTAAAAATCTTTCTCCTACTTTTTTAAATCTCTCAATATCTCCTGTTACGAAATAGTCTATATTTATTTTATCTTTTCTACTTTTTTTAAATCCATTTTTTAGAGCTAATTTGTTCAGTTCAAATAATACATACATAGCAGTTTCTTCTGCTGGATCTACTATTTTTTTATCTATTAACTTTTCAATTTCACCTCTTATTAAAGGATAATGTGTACAACCTAAAATCAAAGTATCGATATCTTTTGGTAATTGATCCACATATGATTTTAAAAGTTTCGTATTTCTATCATTATCTTCCCAACCTCTCTCTATCATAGGACAAAGAAGATCACAACCTTTTTGAAATACTTCATACTTTGGATTTAAACTTTTTATTACCTTTTCATAAACTCCACTTTTAGCAGTTAATGGTGTTGATAAAACACCAATTTTTTTATTTTTACTTTGCTTTATAGCCATAGCTGCACCTGGTTGTACTACTCCAATTATTGGAACACTAGTAAATCTATCTCTCAATGTTTCTAATGCTGCTGCTGTTGCTGTATTGCAAGCTATAACTATTATATCTACTTGATTATCTATTAAAAACTCACCTATCTTTAAACAAAGCTCTTGTATCTCTTTTACACTTTTACTTCCATAAGGGGAGTTCATACTATCTCCATAATAGATTACATCTGCAAAGTCTATTTTTTCTTTTATTTTTTTCAACACGCTTAATCCGCCAACTCCAGAATCAAAAACACCGATTTTCACTTTGCCCCTCCCTTTTTAATTATATTTTACTTTCCAAAAATATTTATAAATACTGTTATTAAAGAAGCATTAGTAAAGTCAATAAATAAAGCTCCTACTAAAGGTAATACGAAGAATGCTGTTGGCGATGGCCCATTTGCAGCTGTAAATGACTCCATATTTGCCATTGCATTTGGTGTTGCACCCATTCCAAATCCACAATGTCCTGATGCCATTACAGCAGCATCGTAATCTTTTCCCATAATTCTAAATGTTACAAAGTATGCATAAAGTGCCATTACTATTGTTTGAACTAAAAGGATAACTACTAATGGAATTGCCAATGCCGCTAACTCCCATAACTTCATAGACATTAAAGCCATTGCTAAGAATAGTTGTAAAGAGATATTACCAACAACGTTTATTGTATGTAATGGTAACTCTGTATCCTTATTATCTATAACGTTTCTTATAATAGCAGCTACTAACATTGGTCCAATATATGCTGGTAAAACTACTCCTATTTTCTTAGATAGAGGTATTAATAATCCTCCAATTCCCATTGAAATAACAATATAAACAATTGCATGGAAAAGATTCTCCTCTGTAATATGTTCTTTTACAACTTCTGTTGAATTTTCCTCTGGAATTAAGAATTCCTCCTCTTTATGTCCAACTAATCCATAACGTTGCATTAATCTTTTTGCAACTGGTCCTCCTATCATACATCCAGCAACTAGTCCAAATGTAGCTGAAGCTATTGCAACTGACATCGCCCCTGTTGCTCCTGCTGCTTCAAGAACTGGTCCAAATGCTCCAGAAGTTCCATGTCCTCCAGTTAATGGTACTGATCCAGCTGCTATTCCTAATAGTGGATTTAAACCAAAAAACTTAGCTAATGTAACTCCAACAAGATTTTGAATTATTACTAAAACACTTGCTACACACAAAAATATAAATACCTGAATACCACCCTTTTTTAATAGCTTTAAACTTGCTAAGAACCCTATTGTTGTAAAGAATGCTATCATTAAAAGATCTTTTAATGCTCCATCAAATGAGAATGTAAATGTTTGTGAAAGTCTACCAATCAATGTAAATACTGAAAATATTACTCCACCAATTACTGGAGCTGGTATAAAGAACTTTTCAAAAAAATTAACTTTTTTCTTAACCCATCTTCCAAGCAATAATAAAACAACTGCTACTGCTAAAGTTTCTGCCATGTTAAATTGATATTCAAACATAAAATCCCTCCTGCTATATTTTTGTACTTCATCTTGGCACAAGTATACTTCGCAAAAAGTACAATTACAAATATATAAATAATATATAATCTATTTCTTAAATATATACACGTTTTATATTCTATCTCTATTTGAGCGTTTTAGTCATTTTTTACCCGAATTTTGAAAAAAATTTTTTCTAAATAAACACAAAATGAAATTAACTTTTACATAAAAAAATTTTTTAAAGGAGATTTGTTATTTTAACAGAATAATAGGATAGAAGATAGTTTTATTTTTAAGGAGGGATTTTAATGCAAGAGTTTAACAAAAAAGTTTTTACCTATCTTTTAGTAACGGGAATTCTATTTAGTTTAGTTGGAATTTTTGGAATTTTCAGCCCCACTATATTTTCAGTATATTTAGTTGATATACTAGCAGCATTTTTCTTAGTTAGTGGTGTTAAAAACTTTACTAAAGGATTTCAATTTAGAAAGGTACCTAATTTCCACTGGGGGCTTTATATTTTTATAGGTGTTTTAGAGATAGTGATCTCTTTATCTCTATTTAGTACTCCATTTGCTAGTCAAATATATATGATTATATATGCTGGAATATTCATGATTTTTAAAGGAATATTTATTGTTTTAAATATTTTATTTAACAGAAAAATATTCCCAAGCTTAGTTGATTTTAGTTTAGGTTCTGGTATCATTGATTTATTATTTGGTGTGCTTTTAGTTGCACTACCATTCTTCTCTCAACAGTTTATATTCCTATGTATAGCTTGGTATATCCTGTTTAGTGGAGCAAACCTAATCTTATCAGCATTTTACTTTAAAAGATCACAATAATAATTTTTCAACCAAATATAAGTGAAGAGGGTAGAACTACTATAGTTCTACCCTCTTTGCTTATTTACTAACTATTAACTTTTCTTTTTCTCCATCTATTTCTAGAGTTTTACCAAACTCTAATGTTAACATAGGAGTACAATGACCTGATTTTAAATTATAACAAACTGGTTTCTTTAAATCTTTAAAATGACTATCAAAAACATCTTGTAAAGACATATCATCTTCACTTGATTTATCACAATTTTTAAAATCTCCCAGTACTATTCCAGAAACTTTCTCAAAAATGCCTAAGTTTTTTAACTGCCATAGCATTCTATCAATTTTATATGTTGATTCTCCAATATCCTCTAAAAATAGGATTTTATTTTCATATTCTAAATCAAACTCTGTTCCTAAACTTGATACTAAAACTGCCAAGTTTCCTCCAACTAGTTGTCCTTTTCCTTTTAAACTATTATAAAAATATAGCTTCTCATCAAAGTTTTCTATTGCATAACTTTCATCATCACTCATAACTTTTATAAAATCATTTAAAGTGTCCAAATTATAGTCCTCTGAAAAATTACTTACAGCCATTGGGCCATGAAAAGTATTTAAATTACATTTTTTGAAAAATGCCATATGTAAAGATGTCACATCACTGTAACCTATAAATGGTTTTGGATTATTTTTAATAACTTCATAATCTAGAAGCGAAAGCATTCTAATCCCTCCATATCCACCTCTTACACACATGATTGCATCTATATCTTTATCTTGAAAAAAATTGTTAATATCTGTAGCTCTCTCTTCATCTGTTCCTGCAAAAGAGTACCATACATTTTCTACACTTTTTCCAACTTTAATTTTAAAACCTAATTTTTCTAAGTTTTCAATAGCACTTTTTAATTTCTCTTTATTAACACTACTTGCTGGAGCAACTAATCCAATTGTGTCTCCTATTTTTAATCTTTTCATATAGTCATCACAACCTAACTAAACATTAGATTACAAATCCACACTGCTGCTAAAATTCCAGCTATATCAGCTAAAAGTCCTGCTGCAACTGCATGTCTTGTTTTTCTAATACTAACAGCTCCAAAGTAAACTGCTAAAACATAGAAAGTTGTTTCTGTCGATCCCATCATAACTGAAGCCATTCTTCCAATCATAGAATCTGGTCCATGAGTTATAAAGATATCATTTAGAATTCCAGTTGATCCACCACCTGAAAGCGGTCTCATAATAGCCATTGGTAAAACTTCTCCAGGCATTCCTATAAACTCTAAAATCGGGTTTAAATATTTTATTATTACATCTATTGCTCCTGAGCTTCTAAAAACTCCAATTGCCACTAACATAGCAACTAAAAACGGAATGATTCTAATAGCTGTGGAAAATCCCTCTTTTGCTCCTTCACAAAACACTTCATACACTTTCACTTTTTTTACAAAGTATGCATATGAAACTATAAATAGTATAATTAAGGGTATTGCATATAAAGATATTCTTTCCATTATAAGTGTAAACATTACTCATCCCCTCCTACAGCAACATCTGTTTTTACAACTGTTTCTCTTTTAAATGTAGGTAACTTTTGTAAAACTTTACATGATACAACTGCAACTATTGTTGAAATTGCTGTTGCTATTATTGTTGGAGCAATTATCTCTGTTACATTAGCTGAGTTTGCTGCTGCTCTATAAGCTATTACACTTGATGATATCAGAGTAACTGATGATGTATTTATAGCTAAAAATAGTACCATGGCATTTGAAGCTTCCTCTTTGTTATCATTTAATTCTTGTAACTCTTGCATAGCTTTAATTCCTAATGGAGTAGCTGCATTTCCTAATCCAAAGAAGTTTGCTGCTACGTTAGCTACAATACTTCCAACTGCTGGATGATCCTCTGGAATCTCTGGAAATAATCTTTTCATTATAGGTCTTAATCCTCTTCCTAAAGCTTTAACTAATCCTGCTTCCTCAGCAACTTTCATTAATCCTAACCAAAAGGCCATAATCCCAATAAGCCCTATTGCTATCTCCACTGCTGTTTTTGACGATGATATAACAGAATCTGTTACTGCTTGCACATTCCCTGTAAACATTGAAATGACAATCCCAATTAATATAAGTCCTAACCATATTGCGTTTATCATAGTTATTTCCCTCCCTTTATTCTTTTTCTGTAATTTTATTTGATAAATAAAATAATACAACCACTATTATTATATTTACAGATGACAATGCCGCCCCTTCTAAAAGCTTTTTATCTGAAAAAAGTGAATAGTTTACTAAAGCTATTGTTGGAAAATCTCTTCCAAGTTGCATTGAGTATGAAATTGTAAACTCTCCTAAAATTATTGCAAATATCTGTAAATAAGTACCTAAAAATACATTTTTTAAAATAGGACACTCTATTAATAAAAATGTTTTAAAAGGTGAAAGTGCATCAATTTTTGCTAAATCCAATATATCCTTTGGAAACTCTCTCACATATTGATACATAAATGAGTAAGCTATTGGAACTGTTACTAAGAAATAACCAATAACTAAAAGTATCCATAATTTTATATCATAAAGTATATTTACGTAGATTAAAGCAATTCCTAGAAATGCACTTGAAAATCCCATTGTAGAAAATACAATAGCACTTGTAACTTTAGTAAAGTTTTTAAGTAATAAATATGTAAAAATAATTACAAATATAGGCGTTATCGATGCTAAAAGTAAAGAGTTTCTAATACCCTGTAAAACTGGGTAATATGCGTTGAAATCACTAGAAAAAAGTTTATAAAATCCTTCTAAAGAAAAATTACCTGTATAATAGTTATAAAATCCATAAAATATTCCTATAAGAACAACTGAACACTCTAATAATAGATATATTATTGTCCAAGTTGTTGTAAATGTAGAGACTCTTTTCTCTCTAAAATCATCTCGTAACTCATAAGGTGGATACAAATCACCTAAAAGATTTAAAGCTATTAAAAAGAAAAATTGTACGACACCTAGTACAAGAGCTTTAGAAAAGTTTGCATCCTTTAATAGAGTATTTGCAATTTCAACCTCTAAATTAGAATATCTAATTCCTCCTAATGCTAGTACGATTCCAAAAGAAGCGAATGTATATATAAAAACTAGAAACATCCCTCTAAAAACTTGAGGAAACATAAGTGGAAGTTTAATTTTAAAAAATACATTAATCTCATTTAGACCATCTATTTTAGCTGCTTCAACTATATTTTTAGGTATATTTCGCATTCCCTCACTCAGATACTTTATCATAATTGGACTATTATAAAATACATTTGCAAGTATTATAGCTTTTAGTGTATATAAAACACTAAAATTTTTAAGAATTGGTAGATTAAATATAAGTGTAAATGCAACTACTGTTGATATGGTTGGAAAGAAAAATGGAATAAATATAAGTCCCTCTAATATTTTTGTCAGTGTATTTTTTCTATAACTCATATAGTAAGCTGGGATAATGGCAATTATCGTTGAAAAGATAACTGACAGTATCCCTTGAGTTAGAGATATTTTAAAAAGTTCAAAGTTTTCATAAAAACTTAAACTTTTAATCTCTTCTAAATGAAAAAAATCCTTTATAAAGAACATTAGAGGGATTACCCATAGAATAAGATATATATAACTATAGGTCTTATTTTTCCTCATTATTTTTTCAATACCTCAATTAGTTGCTTTTTCCAATTTTCCATATTTTTACTTACATACTCTGGATCTAATTTAACTATTTTATCCGTTGTAGGCACATATTTATAATCTTCTGGTAGCTTATAATCTATAACAGGGAACATATAGTTTTTCTCAAGAGCAATCTTTTGGAACTCAGGCTCTAATACAAAGTTTAAAAACTCCTCAGCTGATTTCTTTATGTTTTTCTTATTAACTAAAGCTGCTCCTTCTAAATAGATATATCCTCCCTCTTCAGGAATATAACTCTTATATTTATTTTCATTTCCATCTTGATAGAAGTATATAGAACTTGAAGCATATCCACTCATAATAGCTCCCTCTCCTACTGAGAATTTAGCAAAAGCATCTGACCATCCTGATGCTACAGTTAAAATACTTGGTTTTAAACTCTCCCAAAACTTTAACCAATTCTCACCATATACTCCTATTGTCCAAAGCATAAAACCTTCTCCAGTTGTCTCTCTAGGATCGATAACTAGTAACTCTTTTGGATATTTTTTTAAATCTTCAAAAGTTTTTAAATCTGCTTTTGTTTTATCATAGTTATAGTTTAAAGCTAACATTCCATAATCCATTGGAGTAACTGCCCACTCCTTATCAATTATAAACTCCTCTTTAGCAATGTTTCCAGCTGTTGTAGGTTTATAATTTTTTATAAGATCATCTTTTTTTGCCTCAAAATAACTTAAATCTGTTAGCCCCACTACAATATCAGCTTTTGGATTTTTCTTTTCTAACTTCATTCTAGGTATAACTCCATCAATAGGAATAAATTTTATACTTGCTCCTGTTTTCTCTTTAAAAAGTACACCTGCTGAAGTTTCAATCCACTTCATTGATTCTGGTCCATAAACTACGATCTCTTCCCCAAATGATACTAAACTCATTAAAAATAATCCTGTTAAAACTGTTTTTTTCATTTCATCCCCTTTAATTAGTTTAATTTTTTATAGTTTAATCTCTAAAAACTCACCAGACACCTTATAGTTGTCTATCTCTCCTAGATTATACAGATGATTTTCTACAATT
>NZ_CAMQXC010000059.1 GCF_947038635.1 uncultured Cetobacterium sp.
GATTTACAATAGTTTTACTATTAGTTAAAAGATTACCTCTTTCAAGCTCTTTTGCAGTTACTCCAGTTATGTTTAAAGCGCACCTTTGTTGAGATGAGATTGACTCCAAATCTTTTCCATGATTTTGAATACCTTTTATTCTAACACTAGCTCTTTGTGGGTAAAGAGTTAGTGTCTCTCCTCTTTTTATACTTCCAATAGTAGTACCACTAACAATAGTTCCGATTCCTTTAGGAGAATAGATTTTATCAATATCTAATCTGAAAGTATTTATATTATTAGTAGATGGTAGGAGATTAGGGTTTTCAATCTCTTTTAAAATGAGGTTATACAAGGCTTTATAAGTTGAAGGATCTTTTGAACTAACTTCAACAATGGGAAAGTTTTTAAAAAACTCCTCTTTAAACTCTTGAGAAATTTGAGCTTTAACCTCATCAACTCTTTCAGATGTAACTAAATCTCTCTTTGATAAAACAATAATTCCATTTTTTATTCCAAGAAGCTTTAAAATCTCTTTATGCTCTATTGTCTGAGGCATAATACCATCATCACAAGCTATTAAAAATAGTACAAAGTTAATACCTTTAGCACCAGCAACCATATTTTTAATAAACTTTTCATGCCCAGGAACATCAATGATACTTATGATATCACCAGAAGGAATATTTAAAGGGGCAAAACCAAGATCAATGGTCATCCCCCTTTCTTTTTCCTCTTTCATAGTATCGGTATTTATATTTGTTAACATTTTAACTAAAGTTGTTTTTCCATGATCTATATGACCAGCTGTACCAATTACTATATTTTTCATATTTATACTCTCTCTAAGAATTTTCTAAAGTTTTTAATAATTATTGAATACTCATCGTTATGAATTGTTTTTAAATCAATAAAGAATTGATTATTTTGAACTCTTCCAACAATGGGTGTATCCTCTTTTAAAAAAGCTGTTTCAACTTGTTTTCCATCTAAAGAGGTAATAACAACACCATAACTATCAATAGTAGCATCAGGCATAGATCCACCACCAATTATAGCTTTTGTTTCAATAATTTCACTATCTATTTCAATCTCTTTTAAAAGATTTTTTAAAATCTCAGCTCTTTTGAAAACTTCACCTATAGGTTCTAGTATTCTGTTTAAAGTAGGATTTTTTTCAATAGCTACTTTTTCATCAACATATTGCTTAAAGGTAAACTCTAAAGCACTAATAGTCATTTTACAAACTCTAAAAGCTCTTAAAAATTGATTTTTTTTCAACTTTGAAATTAACTCTTTCTTTCCAATAATTACTCCACACTGTGGTCCACCTAAAAGTTTATCTCCACTAAAAGTAATTAAATCAATACCAGAGTTTAAAGATTCAAAAATTGTAGGCTCCTTTTTTTGCCCATATTTAGAAAAATCTATCAGTACACCACTACCAAGGTCTTCCATTGAGATTATTTTATGTTCTTTTGCTAACTCAGCAATATCTTTATTAGAAACAGCTTTGGTAAAACCAGAGATATGATAGTTAGATGTATGAACTTTTAAAAGCATCGATGTATTTTCATTGATTGCTTTTTGATAATCAGCTAGATGAGTTCTATTAGTAGTGCCAACTTCAACAAGCTTAGCACTTGAAAGTTCCATAATATCTGGAATTCTAAATGAACCACCAACTTCAACAAGTTCTCCTCTAGAGATAATAACCTCAGTGTTTCTACTAAACTCATTTAAACAAAGCATAACAGCAGCAGCATTATTGTTAACTACTAAAGCGGCTTCAGCACCAGTAACTTTTGCAATAAGATCTTCCACATGAGAGTATCTGCTTCCTCTTTCACCTGTTTTTAAATCAAACTCAAGATTACTATATCCACAAAGTGAATTTTGTAGATGTTCAATTAGTTCTTTTGAAAAAAGAGCTCTACCTAAGTTTGTATGTAGAATAGTTCCAGTACCATTTATAACTCTTTTAAAATTAAACTCTAAGTTTTTAGTTAGAGATTTTGTAATTTCCTTTTCAATATCTTCAATAGAGTATTGAGTGATAACTTCTTCAAGAATTCCTTTTCTAAAAAAGTTAATCCCCTCATTAACAGCGTCATAAACCTCTTTATAAGGTTTATCTTTAAAAAACTCCTTTTCATTTAGTAGATCAATAACTTTATCTACCTTAGGAAGGTTTCTTAAAAGAGTTTGTTTATTAGTCATAATATTCCCCTTATCTAACTACAATATATTTTCCGTTGTATTTATCTACAGTTCCAATTAAAGATGATTTTATCTTAAGAGCATTTAGTTTTTCCATAACCTCTGATGCATATTTTGAAGAAACAGAAAATAGTAATCCACCAGATGTTTGTGGATCTAGCATAATCTCTTGTAACCAAAATGGAACTGTTGAAATATCAACTTTATCATTTAAATAATTTCTATTTTTTTGCCCCATAGAGTTTATATAAAACTCTTTAGCAAACTCTTTAGCAATTTCTAAATATGGAATAAGCTCTTGTTCTAAAACAAAAGTTTTTTCAGAAGCTACAGCCATTTCATAGGCATGACCTAAAAATCCAAACCCTGTAATATCAGTACAAGCTGTTATAGGATAATCTCTTATAATTTCTGCAGAGTATTTATTTAAAGTTGTCATTATTTCAACCCATTCAATTTTAACTTCGTCAGATAGAGTTTCAACTTTTGAAGCTGTAGAAATAATACCTGTTCCTAAAGGTTTTGTTATAATTAAAACATCTCCCTCTTGAGAACCATAGTTTTTAAAAACTTTGTCAGGATGTACTAGTCCAGTTACAGAAAGACCATATTTAATTTCAGGATCATGAATAGAGTGTCCACCACTTAGAACAGCTCCAGATTCAGCGATTTTTTCAGCTCCACCTCTTAAAATTTCTCCTAAAATTTCGATGTTTTCTTTTTCAGGGAAACAAACTATATTCATAGCTGTTCTAGGTTCTCCACCCATTGCATAAACATCACTTAAAGAGTTAGCTGCAGCTATTTGTCCAAATATATATGGATCGTCAATCATAGGTGTGAAAAAGTCTAAAGTTTGAATTAAAGCTATATCATCTGTTAATTTGTATATAGCAGCATCATCAGATTTTTCAAAACCAACGATTAAATTTTTATCTTCCACACTTGGAAGATTTTTTAATAAATTTGAAAGAACCTCCGGTCCTATTTTACTTGCTCAACCACCAATTGAGCATCTATCTAATAAAAGTTTCATTTAGCGCCTCCTTATTCATAAAAAATGAACCTATAAATTATACCACAATTATATATTTAATACCATACCACCCTCTAAATTATCAACTGTTGAAACTGTGATGCTATTTTTATTTAAAATATCTAAAAGAGTTAATAATATTAGATTTCCAGCGATGATAACATCAGCACGGTTAGGTTCTAAACCAATAATTTTTTTACGATCTTCTAAAGTTTTACTTAAAAATAGATATAAATTTTCTTCTAAATCCATTTTTGTTAAAACATAGCCATTTATCTCTTTCTCATCAAACTTAGGAAGCTTTTTAACAATAGAAACATTAGTTGTAACAGTTCCTGCAACACCAATAATTTTAAAATTATTACCTTCAAATTTTATTAATTCATTAAAAAACCCTTTTAAATAATTACGAGCAGATAAAAGAGTTTCCTCATTATAGTTTTCATCTGAAAAAAACATCTCTGTTAGTTTTACAACTCCAATTGGAAAGCTTTTGATGTAATCAATTCCATTATAATCTCCAATGGTAATTTCACTACTACCGCCTCCTACATCAATAGTTGCTATTTTTTCTCTATAGATGTTGCTATTTCCATTAAAACTTAATTTAGCTTCAATCTCTCCAGGAATAACTAAAGTATTTATATCAAACTCATTTTTTATTCCTTGAACAAACATACTACCATTGCTGGCTTCTCTTGTAGCAGCAGTGGCAAATGCAATAAGTTCAGTTACACCCATAGAATCAGCTTTTTCTTTAAATCTTTTAATAATATAATATGTTTTTTCAATAGATTCTTTTGAAAGAACACCAGTTTGATTAAGGTTTTTTCCCAATCTAGAAACCTCTAAGTCTTTATATAGTGGTGTAATAATCTCTATTTTATTATCAGTTTTTTCAATTTCTGCAATAAAAAGTCTACAAGAGTTAGTTCCTATATCTATAACACCTTTTAAAATTCTATTTTTAAAAGAGTGATTAACTTCAGAGATAATCTCTTTAGAGATGGGCATATTTTCAAGAGTCCCATTTTTATCAATAATAAACTTAATTTTGTCATGAGTATTTTTTTTATCTTTTTTCATAACATTTATTAAAGTTTCTTCCTCTATATATATAGGAGTAGGATCAATTTTATAGAGATTGAAAAGTTCTTTGATAGAATTAATATATTCCTCTGTAGCAAAACCTAAAAGTTTAGAAATTTGCATTTCAAAAAGTATCCCTTTAGCTACTCCTTCACCATGAGAGATATGCTGATAGTCAAAAAGAGTTTCTAAAGCATGACCATAAGTATGTCCTAAGTTTAAAAAAGCACGATCTCCTTTTTCAAACTCATCTTTTTCAACAAACTCCTTTTTTATTTTACAAGATTCATAAATCATTTCAATTAAAACTTCAGGTTTTAACTTTAAAATATCTCTATATGATTCAATTAAGAAGTTAAAATAACTTTTATCTTTGGAAATGATACTATGTTTAATAACTTCTCCCATACCAGATTTAAATTGACATAAAGGTAGAGTTTTTAAAAAATTAATATCTATAATAACTCCGATAGGTTGTTTAAAAGAACCAATTAAGTTTTTTCCAAGAGAGTGATTTATAGCAACTTTTCCTCCTATACTAGCATCAACTTGAGCTAATAAAGATGTTGGAACTTGTAAAAAATCAAGACCTCTCATAAAAGTAGAAGCAATGAATCCTCCTAAATCACAAACAACTCCACCACCAACACATATGATTAGAGAGTTTCTAGAAAAGTTATTCTCTATTAAAAATGAAAAAATCTCCATAGAAGTTTCCATATTTTTGTATATTTCACCATCTTCAATTTTATAAACATAAGTTTTTTTCTTTGGAAGGTTGCTTAAAATCTTTTGGCTATAAAGTTCACCTATAGTTTTATTTGTAAGTAGTAGTATTTTGTCATAATTTTCAGTAAAATCATTAAGTCTATCTATTGTATTTTGTCCAATAAAAATGTCGTATGAATTTATAGAAGTCTTCATAACTAAATTTTTCATAATATTGGTCTCCTTTTGTTTAATTTTCTATAGTTAAAGTATAATATTTTTATAAAAAAAAAGCAAATTTACCAAAAAAATGTTTGCATAAAAAACAAAAAATATTATAATAAGAACATATAAATGATTTTGGAGGGGAAAATGAAAAAGAAAGTATTGTTTTTTGCAGCATTGAGTGTACTAGCGTTTGGACAAAGTGAGAAATCTTACATTGGAAAAGGAAATGGTTATGGTGGAGAGTTAAAAGTAAATGTAAAAACAAAAGGGGAGGAGATTGTTGATTTAGAGTTAATATCTCATAAAGAAACATCACCAGTTGTAAAAAGAGCATTTCCTATTATTAAAAAGAGAATTTTAGAGGCTCAAAGCCCTATTGTAGATAATGTATCAGGAGCAACTTATACATCTTTTGGAGTTAAAAGAGCAGTAGCAGAGGCTTTAAAAGCTCAAGGGAAAGATTATGGAAAGATTACAGTGAAAACAGGTGGACCAAAAGAGGAGATAGCATATCTAGAACCAGTAAATACAGATATAGTTATAGTAGGAGGGGGACCTGCAGGTCTTGCAGCAGCAATATCAGCTAAAGAAGCAGGAGCTAAAAATATAATATTAATAGAAAAATTAGATATTTTAAGTGGAAATGGAAAGTTTGACATGAACTTTTTTGATCTAATAAATTCAGAAGCACAAAAGAAAAATGGGACTTTTGATACTGTAGAAACTTTTGTAAAAGATAAAGCAAATAAAATGGATACAATGGAAAGAACTCAAGCTCAAGCTGAAGGAGCATTTAAACTTGACACATGGTTAAGAGGAATGGGAATAGAATTAAATCATAACTATGGTTTAAGAAATCATATGGCTGAGAAGGATGCATATGCTGGAGAAGAGATTCAAGATGGATTAGAAAAGAAAGTAAAAGAGTTAGGAATAGATATAAGAACAGGAACAAAAGGTTTAGATTTAATTGTAAAAAATGGAGAGGTAACAGGAGTTAAGGTTCAAAATAAAAATAAATTTTATGATATAAATGCTAAGGCAGTTATCCTTGCAACAGGAGGGTTTTCTCATAACAAAGAACTACTTGCAAAATATGCACCAGGGTCAGAAACTTTAGCAACATCAAATCAAATGTCAGCAACAGGAGATTTTATTCCTGTATTTGAAAAGAATAATTTAAAGATGGATAACTTAGATGTTTTAAGTATATTCTCTTTTATACTTGTTCCAAGTAGAGATTTAACAGGAGGAGGAGACGGGTATATACTAGTTAACCAAGAGGGAAAAACATTCTTAAAAGACAAACCAACAAGTATGGAAAGAGCTAAATCTATTGAAGCTCAAACTGGTGGTTATGCTTATTATGTGTATGATCAAGATTTGTATGATTCTTTCTATCGTTTACAAAAACATAATAATTTAGGACTTCATACAAAGGCTGAAACAATTGAAGAGTTAGCTAAAAAATTAAATGTTCCAGTGGAAGAGTTAAAAAACTCAACGAAAACATTAAAAAAAGAGGGACCTTATTATGGTGCAAAGGTTCAATCAGCTATTCACATGACAAAAGGTGGAGTAGTAGCTGATGAGAAAACACAAGTTATAAATACAAAAGGTGAAAAAGTAAAAGGTCTTTATGCAGCTGGAGAGGTTACAAGCACTAGTGCAGCATATAGTGCAGCAGTTGTATTTGGACGTATTGCAGGTGAAGAGGCTGCAAACTCTATAAAATAGCTAAAATGAAGAGGGATATTAGGTTAAATATATCCCTCTGTTTATTTACAAAAAATAAAAAATATGGTATTTTATAGAAAAAAGTCAAAAAGACTGGAGGTAAAAAATGCAAGGTTTTAAAACGTTTATATTAATGCTAGTAATGACCTTATTGCTATTATTTATAGGAGGAGCTATTGGTGGAAAAACAGGAATGACAGTAGCTTTAGTTTTAGCAGGAGTGATGAATTTTGTATCATATTGGTTTAGTGATAAAATAGTGTTATCAATGTATGGAGCACAAGAGGTACCAGAAAATAATAAAGTTTATTGGATAACAAAGAAATTAGCTGAAAATGCAGGATTACCTATGCCAAAAGTATATATGATAAATCAAAGTCAGCCAAATGCTTTTGCAACTGGAAGAAATCCACATCATGCAGCAGTTGCAGTAACAAGAGGATTAGTAGAACTTATGGATGACAACGAGTTAGCAGGAGTAATAGGACATGAATTAGGGCATGTTTCACATAGAGATATACTAATTCAAAGTGTGGCAGCAACTTTAGCAGGAGCTATTGCATATATGGCTAATATGGCAAAATGGGCAGCTATTTTTGGTGGTGGAAGAAGAGATGAAGATGATAATCATGGAGGAATTTTTGGGTTATTGGCAATAAGTATTTTTGCACCTTTAGCAGCAATGTTAGTTCAAATGGCCATATCTAGAAGCAGAGAGTATAAGGCTGATAATTTTGGAGGAAAGATTTGTGGTCATCCAAGATACTTAGCAAATGCTTTAAGAAAATTAGAGTCATATGCTACAAGAATTCCTATGGATGCAGCACCAGCTACAGAAAATATGTTTATTGTTTCACCTTTAGCAGGTAGTAAAATGGCAAATCTATTTAGTACTCATCCAAGTACTGCAGATAGAATAAGAAGATTAGAGGAGATGGAGTAAAATAAAATTTGACAAATATAATAATATGAAGTAAATATAAAAAGTAAAGGGATGGAGGAATAGTTATGGAAAAGACTGTTATTTCTCAAAAAATTCTACTTATATTTACGTTAATATTATTGACTTATCTTATTATGATTTTATTTGAAAAAGATATAGATACCTTTGATGATTTAGAAAGGATTCTTCTTTTTAGACATTTTAGGCTACATATGTAGAGAGTCAGAGTTATATCTGACTCTTTTTAATTTGACACTAGAGCCTTATTAGTATATACTTGCAATAGTATATTAAGGCGGTGTAGAATAGATGAACTGGAAAAAGTTAACAATAGAAAGCAGAGATGAACTACAAGAATTTTTAAAAAATAAGTTTGAAACTTCAGATATGAATTTTACAAATCTTTTTTTATGGAGTTTTAGTGAAAATATTCAATACGCAGTTGAAGAGGACATACTTTATATAAAAGGATTTTATGAGGGGAATGAATATTATTTTTCACCTGTCTCAAAAGATGATAATAAAAATAAGATAATAGCAGCTGTAAAAAAAATTAAAGAAAAAAATGGAAAGATTGTTTTTATTCCTGAAAGTTATAAAGAATTTTTAAAAGAGGATTTTGCAGTGACAGAGGAGAGAGATTCATTTGACTATATCTATTTACAAGAGGATTTAGCAGAACTTAAAGGGAGAAAATTTTCTTCTAAAAAAAATAAAATAAATAAATTTAAAAAAACATATAATTTTACCTATGAAAAAATATCAAGAGAAAATATAGAGGATATAAGAATTTTTCAAAGAGAATGGACTGAAAATAGAAAAGAGGATACGATTATAATATCTGAAACTATGGGTATAGAGGAGCTTCTTAATAACTATGAGATTTTAGAGTTAAGAGGTGGTGTTGTAAAAGTTAATGGGAAAATAGTAGCTTATGCCATTGGAGAAAAATTAACAGAAAACATGGGAGTTATCCATATTGAAAAAGGGATATTTGATTACCAAGGAAGCTATCAGATGATAAATATGTATGTTGCAAAAGAGGAGTTTTCTGATGTTGAACTTATGAATAGAGAGGATGACTTTGGGAGTTTAGGGTTAAGAGAGGCAAAATTGTCTTATCAACCTATAAAGTTTATAAAAAAATACAGTATATAGAGGAGGAACACTATGTTTAAAGTTATCAATAAAATTGAAAAAGGTTATGATTTAAATATTGTATTATGTTTTGAGGGAAAAGTTAATATTTGTGAGCATATATCTGCTACAAATAAGGATTTAATAGAAAAATTGATAGATAAAAAAGAGTTTGTAGGAAAAAAAGGTGAAACACTTAAAGTTGAATTTTTAGAGGGAACACATTTAATATCAATGGCTTTTGTAGGAATGGGTAAAGAGGAGGAGTTTAATTTAGACATATATAGAGAAGTAATGTTTGATGTATTATCTAAAGAGAAAGGTTCAACTTTAATATCAGCAGATAATGAAAAGCTATTAGATTATAATGTTTTAGGAGAGATTTCATCTAATGTAAACTATAATTTTGATATATTTAAAGAGAAAAAAGGTGAAACTTTAGAAATAGATTTATTTATTCCTGGAGATGAAAAAGATTTTTCTGAAACAGTTCTTTTAGGAGAGGCTACAGATATAGCTAGAGATTTAGTAGATTTACCTGCAAATATAATTAATCCAATAACTTTAGCAGAAAAAACTGTTGAACTTGGAAAGAGATACGGATTTGAAGTTGAAATTTTAGATGAAAAAGAGATTGAAAAGTTAGGAATGAACCTTCTTTTAGCTGTGGGAAGAGCATCAATAACAAAACCTAGACTTATTGTAATGAGATATTTAAATGGAAAAGATAATGATGAGAAGATTGGATTAGTAGGAAAAGGATTAACATATGATACAGGTGGACTTTGTATAAAACCAGCAGATTCTATGTTTGAAATGAAAAGTGATATGGCAGGAGCAGCTTCTGTAATAGGTGCTATGTGTGCTATTGCTAAAGGAAAAGTTGAAAAGAATGTAATTGCAATAGTTCCAGCATGTGAAAATGCTATAAATGAAAATGCTTATAGACCAGGAGATATTATAAAATCAATGAATGGAAAAACTGTTGAGATTATAAATACAGATGCAGAAGGTAGACTAGCATTAGCGGATGCTTTAACTTATGCTGTAAGAAATGAAAAAGTGACAGAGATTGTTGATTTAGCAACTCTTACTGGAGCAATTCTTGTTGCTTTAGGAACAATTACAACTGGAGTATTTTCAAATAATGACGAAAAATATGCTCTATTAGAGAAAAGTAGTAAGTTGTATGGAGAAAAAGTTTGGAGAATGCCAATATTTGATGAGTATGCAGAACTATTAAAATCAACAGTTGCTGATGTAAAACATACAGGTGGAAGAATGGGTGGATCAATAACAGCAGCTAAGTTTTTAGAAGGATTTGTTGAAGGTTTACCATGGATACACATGGATATAGCAGGAACTTCATTTAATAGTGGTGTAAAATGGCTTAAAAAAGGTGCTACAGGAGTTGGAGTAAAAGCACTTTATAGTTATGTAAAAAATAGATAAGATAAAAAGGTGAGAATTTCTCACCTTTTCTTATATAAGGTAGGTGATAATATGGTAAAAAATAAATTAAAAATGTTATGGAAAGATCTTTTTAATGATGAATCTGATTATATAAGTTGGTATTTTGATAATATTTATAAAGAAGAAGATACAAAAATATTTTTAGAAAATAAAGAGATTTATGGAATGTTATTTGAAAACAGGTACCATTTATCTGTTGATAACCAAAGATTTATGGGAAGATACTTAGTAGGTATTGGAGTGGCTCCTGAAAAAAGAGGAGAGGGAGTTATGAAAGAGCTACTTTTAAAAAGTTTAAAAGAAGCATACGATTTTGGAGAGGAGTTTATATACTTAACTCCAATTGATAAAAAAATATATGAGAGATTTGGATTTACTTATATTTCATCACTTTCAAAGTATGAGTTAAGTTTTTCTGCCTTATGTGATTTTAAAAAAGAGTATAAAATTGAAAAAATACAAGATGAAAATTATAATCAAAATATTTTGATAAAATTAAGTGAGTTTTATAGAGGAGTTTCTGAAGAATACTATGTAAAAGTTGCTAGAGAAAAAGAGGATTATAAAAAGATATTATCAGAAGTTTTTTGTGAAGATGGAATAGTCTATATTAGTTATGATATAACTGGAAAAATAAATGGATATATGAGTTTAACTAAATCTGAAAATATATATGTAAAAGAACTTTTATTTAAAGATAAAGATAGTTTAGAGGGTTTACTGTCTATTTTATATGGATATAAAGATTATTATAAAAAAATAGAGATTATTTTACCTGAAAATACATATTTAGAGGACTATTTAGATAGTGAAAATTTAGTTAAAAAAACTCTAAAAAATAAAGTACAAGTAAGAGTTTTGCATGTTGAAAAAGTGTTAAAAAGACTTAGTAAAAATTTAAAAGAGAATGAAGAGATTAAAATATATGTACAGGATAGATATATAGAATCAAATACAGGAGTTTTTAAAATAAGTAAAAATGAAATTGAAAAGTTAAATGGAGAGTTTGACTTAAGTTTAGATATAAATGACTTAGCAACTTTAGCCTATGGATTTAGAGATTATGAATCTTTAAAAAAAATAGAAAGTTTTTATATAAAAAATAAGGATAAAGAGGAAATATTAAGTAGAATATTCATAAGAAGAATAAACTATTTTAATCAAGATTTTTAGAATATAAATAGCTAAGGAGGGACCATGGAGAGTAGGTTAGAATATGTAGAAAAACATCTAGGGAGTTTAGAAGACTTTATAAGAAAAAATTCCAAATATTACTTAGAAAGTTGGAAAAGTGAGAAGATTAGATTCAATTTCGCAGCATTTCTATTTGAAACACTATGGTTTGCTTATAGAAAAATGTATAAAAGTGCAGTTATACTTTTACTAATGAATCTTATTATAAATTTAGTAACATTTTTGGTATTGATAAAAACAAAGTTTTTTATGGGCGGAACTCTTTTAGTTCTATTTATTAGAATATATATTGGATTTAAAGCTAATGATTTCTATTTTAATAAAGCACAAAAAATTCTTGAAAAAAGAGGGTTTGAACCAGAGGATGGAGATTGTGGAACAAGTATGCTAGGAGTAGCAATAATAGTATTTATAGCAGTTGTTTTTCAGGTATTATTAGATTTTTATCTAGGAGTTACACTATACTATCAAAATTAAAAAACAGCTGATATTTCAGCTGTTTTTCTTATTTTTCCATATAGAAAATAACATTCATACTTGCACTAACATCTATATCATTTGGAACTGTTAAAGGAATTGGAGTATCATCAGCTTTAGCTGTTGAATTTAACATAAAAGATATTGGTCTTGGCATTGAATAGTTTAAATCAATGTTTTTAGGAGAGATTTTAAAATTATCAATACCTGCAATTAATGCTGCTTTATATTTAGCATTTTCATATGCCAATTTATATGCCTTATCTTCTAACTCTTTTCTATCAGCTATAAAAAAGTTAATCTCACCAATGTTATTAACTCCTCCATTATTAAGAGCAGTAAGTACAGTACCAGCTTTTTCTAAATCATTACTAGTGATTAAGATTTGATTTCTAACAAAGTACTTCATTTCACCATCTTTTACATTGTAATCATTTCTATAGTTTAAAGAGTAGTTTTCAGTTTTTATATTGTTTTCTTTTAAGCCACTTTTCTTTAATAAATTAACAGCTTTGTTAACAATAGCGAAAATACAGATATTGTTAAC